>CADCGZ010000001.1 GCA_902801025.1 uncultured bacterium
TCGCCATCGTTTCGCATGGTTCTTGTCGCAGATGGGGACTTTGCCTATCGCCGTGAGGATGGCATCATAGTTTGCCCTATCGGTGCACTCAGACCCTAATCTCCCAGCCCCCTACCCTAAATCGCTGCGTTCGGGGCCCCCTCGGACCCTTGATTTTATTGGCTATCGTGGGGCCGTCCCCAAAAATGGTGCCCCCTATTGACTTCGGCGGCAGATTATGAGATAATAGTGAATCATAAAATCAATCAGTGAATCACGGAGTAAATCATGGTAACGATGACGATACATGCCGATGAGCCGTTTGCAGAGGCGCTGCGTGCATACGCCGATGGATTGGGGAAAAGCATCAACCAGACGGTCAAAGACATTTTGACGCCTATTCTCGGCCTTGCAAAAAAGGACAATGCGACGCCCTGGAGCAAGTTCTATGGGGCGATGCCGGAAATTGACGCAAGCGCCTGGAACCGCGAAATTAGCGAAATGCGAACAATTGACGAGGAGATGTGGAAATGAACCCAACGGCAATTCTCGATACGAGCGCCGTCATCCATCTCTTCAAGGGCACTAGCCGCGAGGTGCATCGCGCGGTGATGAACTCCTCGCGGCTGGTCATCCCCCTGGCGACATACGCGGAACTGCTCGCCGGTATTGCGCGGCGCGGAGAGGCGGCGAACAAAGAGCGGGCGTTGCTCGAAGATCTTCTCGCCACGCCGGGAACTTCGGTTCACCACCCCGACGAAGAGACGGGAAGGTTCTACGCCAAGATTTTCGATGCGCTGCGAAAGCAGGGAACTATGATTCCAACCAATGACATCTGGATCGCTGCAGAGACGATGTCTGCAAGAGGGATTTTGTATTCGTCCGATTGTCATTTTGAAAGAATCCCCTTTCTCGATTGGCGCTATTGCGACTGACTCCTGACCCCTGAATTTGCTACTGTGTCACTCGTACTGTGTCAGAGGGGTCTGACCCTTTCCCCTCTTTCCCCTGCCTGCCCCCTGACTCCTAACTCCTGCCCCCTATTGATTAGTACTTAGGATTACGAAATAATACTTGTGATTCGTAAATGCAATTACTAAAATTGCGCTGCAAAAAGTATTTCTAATTATGAGGTAGGAGTATGAATTTTGGGGACAGACTCCGGCAGACCCTTGATTTTATTGGCTATCGTGGGGTCTGTCCCCAAAATATGCGTTCCGTGGGGTCCCCAAAAATACCCGGGCATTTGGGTGATTGACAGCCAAAACAGGAATTTAGTAAAATACCCGCAGTTCAGAAATGGACATTTCCGAAATGTGCGTTTCTTTAAATGCTGGCAGAAGGGAAACTCGATGAAATTCTTTGACCGGGAGCATGAAATAGCCGAGTTGCGGCGCATTCGAGATATGGCGGTCGAGAGTTCGCGCTTTACGGTATTGACTGGCCGCCGCAGGGTCGGTAAGACCGAGCTTATCGCCGAGGCGTTTTCAGACAGGCCCTACATATACTTTTATGTATCGCGCAAGACGCTTGTTGATCTGTGCGATGATTTCAGGATGATTGCGGAAAAAGCCCTCGGCCGTACAATCCCGGGCGGCGTAAGGCGTTTCAGCGAGATATTCCGGTTTATCATGGAGGAATCGGCAACCAGACCCATAACTCTCGTAATCGATGAATTCCAGGACTTTACATTTGTGGACGAGTCGGTGTTCAGCGAAATGGCGAGAGACTGGGACCAGCTTCAAAGGAAGGCAAAAATAAACCTTGTCGTCAGCGGAAGCATCAATCGGCTCATGACGCAGATTCTTGAGGACAGGGAAGCGCCGCTCTATGGACGCAACACCGGGAAGATCAAGCTTGAGCCGTTCGGGATACCGGTCCTTAAGGATGTGCTGTCGTTTTACAATCCGACGTGGACGAACGAGGATCTTCTGGCACTCTGGACATTTACCGGGGGCGTCGCGAGGTATGTATCGATTCTAATGGATGCAAAGGCCTGCACGAGAAAGAAGATGATAGAGGAAATCATACGCGAGAATTCCTCTTTCTTTGAAGAGGGGAAGCTTGTGCTTGTCGAGGAGTTCGGTAAAGAGCATGGGACATATTTCTCGATATTGTCCGCAATCGCAAACGGCAAGACCTCGAGGGACAAGATCGAGGCCGTGACGGGAGGGGCCGCCAGCGGATTTCTTACGCGCTTGGAGCGCGAATATGAATTCATTGCGAAGGTTCAGCCTTTGTTTGCGAGGAGTGCAAAGAAGAACATCCACTACAAGATTGATGACAATTTCTACCGATTCTGGTTCAGGTTCATATTCAAATACAACTATCTGCTTGAAGTGAAGATGCACAGAGAACTCAGGGAGATTGTCGAACGCGACTACGATGTATTTTCGGGTATTGCGCTTGAGGGCTATTTCAGGCGCAAGTTCGTAGGGGAGGGCAGGTATTCGCGCATAGGTGGCTGGTGGGACAGGAAAGGGGAGAACGAAATCGACCTGGTGTGCGAAAACGAATTCAAGCAGACGCTTGATTTCTATGAAGTCAAGCGTGACAGAGCACGAATCGACCTGAACGATCTGGAGCGCAAGTCAAAGGCGTTTCTTGACAAGAATCCGGAGAAAAGAAAATTGAGGAGAACACTGTCGGGCCTTTCGCTTGAAGATATGTAAAGGAAGGCTTGTCCCTTAATCTTTCCGAGAAGAGCCCAGCCCCCTGACTCCTAAAACTCTTCCCCCAAGCGGGTGAAAATTTTTTCATTTTCCCTCTTGCGATGCTAAGGATAGTATGATACAATGCACCTAAACAAATGGCCGTTAAGCAAACGACTATTAAGCAAATGTCAATTGAGCTGTTGTGAGCCAAGGAGATTGACTTATGGAGTTCTTTGGAAGAGAAGAGGAAATCGACGAACTGCGACGGTTGCGTAATCTGGCGGCCAAAGCGAGCCGGTTTACGGTGCTTACCGGGCGTCGTCGAGTTGGAAAGACGGAACTTATCCATCACGCGCTGGGGGATATGCCATATATCTATTGGCTTGTGACAAGGAGCACAGAACGAGAACTGTGCAAGACTATGCAAGGTGTCGCAGAGTATGTTCTTGGTTTACAGTTGCCAGGACGCGCAGATTCATTTGCCGCTCTCTTCAAGTGGGTCATGCAGGAGGCCACCAAGCGACCGGTCACGCTGGTCATCGACGAGTTTCAGGAGTTCTTTCGGGTCAATCAAAGTGTATTCAGCGAGATGGCGGGCATTTGGGATTCTCTTCACAAGACGGCGCGAATCAACCTTGTCGTGTGTGGAAGCGTTAATCGACTTATGGGGCGTATATTCTTTGATGCAGGCGAACCCCTCTATGGGCGCAATACTGGCAAGATTACGCTCGAGCCTTTTAAAATATCGGTGTTGAAGAACATATTGTCGACATATTCCCCAGACCACAACTATTCGCCTGACGATCTTTTGGCGCTTTGGACCTTGACGGGTGGTGTCGCGCGTTATGTTGAGGAACTGATGGACGAGGAGGCGGTGACGCGCGATGGCATGCTTGAGGCGGTCTTTAGGCGCAGTTCGCCTATGATAGACGAAGGGCGAGCCGTGCTTGTGCAGGAATTTGGAAAGGACTATGGAACCTACTTCTCGATTCTTTCGGCCGTTGCCGCCGGCGATACGAGCTACGGCGCTATAAAGAATGCGGTTGGAGTTGATCCTGGCGCCTATCTTTCGAAGTTAGAGGTCGAGTATGGCATTCTTGAGAAAAAGCTACCGTTCAAGGGCGCATCAAGCGGCAGAAGCAGTCTTTACAAAATAGAGGATCGATTCTTCAGGTTTTGGTTTAGGTTCATCTACAAATACCAGTACCTTATCGAGTTAGGGAGGTTTTCCGAACTCCTTGAGATTGTAAGGCGCGATTTCGATGTGTATTCCGGCGAGGCGTTGGAGAGCTACTTTCGCGCACGATTCAAGGAGGATACAACATATACGCGTATCGGGGGCTGGTGGGACAGGAAGGGAGAGAGCGAGATTGATCTCGTCTGCGAGGACGAACTCAACCGACGGGTGCGATTCGCCGAGATAAAACGCGACAAGCGAGACATATCTCTCCGATCGCTTGAGAAGAAGGCCGATGCATTCTTTCGCAAGTGCGGCAATCTGCCGAGCGGATGGTCCTGCGACTATGTCGGCCTGAGTTTAGAAGATATGTGACCCCCGCCTTCGCCGCCGCTTCACCCCTTCCCCCAGACGGGTGAAAATTTTTTAAAATTCCCCCTTGCGGGGGAGAAGAGAATTTGGTATCATACGTGGTGTCTGGGAAAATGCACAAACAAATTTCAAAGACAAAGGGAATAAAAAACATGAAAAAACTAATGACAGTAGCTGTTGCTTCGGCCGTCGCGTTTCTCGCGATTGGAGCAGTGAACGGCGACCCCGCGCTTCCAACAGGCACAAGCTTTGAGGAGCGCGATTGCACCAACTTGACTTGGAATGCGTTGGTTGGCCGTGCCGATGATGGTGTGTCCATTGGCAACCTTTATTGGTATGCTTCCCCATCGGACTTTACGGAAGAAATGGGTGTTATTTCGAACTACAATGGTGATGTGTACACTGGAAGTCGTCCAGATAAGTTTGCCGAGGCGGAGCAAAATCAATTTCTCTCCATTGAAACGCAAACTCCGCTTTTCCGCACAGTTTATCCTTATAATGGCGAGGGCGGTACCCAGCAGGTAGCCATTGCAACTGGCGAAGGTCTCTATCTTGATACGCTCGTCAAGTTCACGGCTGCTGATGCTGCTTTTGGCACCAATTCGCTTGACAATGCAGACAAAATAGCAATCTCTTATGTCGCATATGAACCCGAGCATCCCGAAGACGTGAACGATGTCGCCTATACCAATTTCGTCATTTGTGCCGGTTATATTGGTGCAAACGAGATAAGTCAGACTAACTACCTTGCCACCATAACGAATGGCACGGTCGACTTGGCGGACTGGCACCGCCTGACGGTTCGCACCCTCACCAACATTGACGGGCACGGCAGGGTCGGCTTCAAGATCTATGTTGACGAAAAAGAGCTTGTTTATCTAACGGACGATGCAAGATTTGCGACTGCGGCTGGCGCTGAATTTGCCGATGCGACGCGTACGATTTTCCCGAGTGTGATTGATACGGACAAGAATAACTATAATACAATCTCCTCCGTTGCTTTCTCTGGCAATGGCAGCATCGACGATCTTTCATTTACTTCGACCACACCTCAATTCATCAAGAATACCGAGTCCGTTGTCGCGACGATCAATTTGGGGCCGGGTATTTCGGGCGTGACGGTCTCGGTTTCTGGTACGCCAGTTGAGCCCGCCGATTCTGCTGCGAATCCGCTCGTCTTTAACCTTGCTCCTGGCACGACGGACTTCACGCTTGACGTTACGGCCGACGCGGCTAATGGCTATACGTTTGATGATGCGACTGGCATTACTGCGGAGAATGCGAGCTACGCCAATGGCACTGTCACCATCTCTGGCGGTGCTCCGACGCTGACTCTCAAGGCGATTCGTAACAACTTCAACCTCTTTGCTGCGAATGGCGACCCAATTGCGGGCACGTATCAGACGCTCGGAGAGGCATTGGCGGCCACTGGCGTTGCGAAGATTCAGCTCGCATACAACTATGATGTTACTGACGCGGATATCCCTGATGGGTATATCGAGTTGCTGCAGTCAATTACGCTTGACCTGAATGGTCAGACACTTGATGGCGGCGTGAGTGTTTCGGATCCGCTGTTTATGGTCAGCGACGGCAACTTCGTGATTATCGACTCTGTTGGTGGTGGCAAAGTCGTTTACGATGGTCCTGGCATTGTCTACGGTGCCACGGCATATATTGGCGCTACCAGTGGGGATATGGGCCCGACATTTGATGGCCAGTTGTTCTATGAAAGTGGCGAGGGCAATGTCGTTCGTGGTAAGTTTGATGAAACGAGCAATACTACAAGTAGCGGCGAGCCCGCATTCCTTTGGGAGGCATACTTGGGTGATGGCGATTCCGTGGAGAGCGAGTGCACGGGCCCTGTTGCTGGCTACTGGGTTGTCGCGCCGAAGGGTAGCGGTGATGAGGATTGGAAGGATCCGTCTGAGATTACCAAGGATGCAACCGCTGGCGAGGTCTATGGCATCACGGGCGAGTTGGCTGATGCCGATGCCCTTGAACTCACGGAGTGGGCGACAGGCGAAGGTAAGGTCAACTTTGCGGATAAGGACACCATCAAGGTTGACTGCTTCCTCCTGAACATCGCGAACGATTCTACGCCGCAGCAGATTCAGGAAGAGAAGGATGAGTTCGTCGTGACTATCTCCTTCGATTCGAATGGCGATCCGGTCATCTCGGCGCCCGATGGTAAGACCTACAACGGCAAGCTGATAATCAAGGGCTCGGACGATCTGTCGATCCCGAAGGCCAATTGGGATGAGCAGACGGATGGCGACACGTTCTTCTACGGCGAACTTAGTCTGTAAGAAGAGTCAAAGATAGCCCAAAAACAAAGCCCGCGGCAGAAACGCCGCGGGTTTTTGTTTTTAGGGGTGGCCTTGCGCCCCTGTGAGAATAATGGTATAATTTCTGCGAAATGTCTGGAAACACTTTTTTAGCGGTTAAAAAATGTTTAGAAACATTATAAAGGGGAGATATGGAAAACAGTGAACTTGCACCTTTGGCGGCGGCGCTTGATCGACGCCTTGAGGAGACATATACGATGCACCATAGGCCGCTTTACGCGGAGATAGACTGGGACGACCGTCTTGTGTGCATAAAGGGCGCGAAAGGAACGGGCAAGACGACAATGATGCTCCAGTATCTCAAGGAGCATCCCGCAGAGTGCGCCAAGTCGTTCTATGTTTCACTCGATAGTCTTTGGTTCGCCAACCACAGCCCTCTCGATGTTGTCGAGTGGCTGCATAACAACGGCTTCGAACGGCTGTTTCTTGACGAGGTACACTACTTCAAGCCGTGGCAGACGCTTGTGAAAAACATATATGACGACTATCCAAAGATGAAGGTCGTTTACAGTGGTTCTTCGCTGATGAAGTTGAACGCGGGCGGCGGGGATTTGTCGAGGCGCCAACGGACATACGAGCTGAAAGGACTTTCGTTCCGCGAGTTCCTTGAATTCGAGGGGGTCGGCAGGTTTGAAAAGCATTCGCTCGAAGAAATCCTTAAAAACCATCGAGTCATCGCGCGGGAGATTGTTTCGAAAGCCAAGGTCCTTAAACATTTCGGAAAGTATCTTGAAGGAGGATACTATCCGTTCTACAAGTCTGCACGCGGCGGATATCATGAGCGCATTTCGCAGATTGTGTCGCAAATGCTGGAACGGGACTGGCCAGAGACGGAAGATGTCACGCTCGCGACCGTCATGAAGGCAAAAAAGATGCTCATGATTCTTGCGGAATCCTGTCCGCAGGTTCCGAAGATGAACGAACTGTATGCACAACTCGAGACAGACAGGAACCAAGGGCTTAAGATACTTTACGCGCTTGAGCGTGCGGGCATACTTTCCTTGTTGTCGTCAAAGTCTGCGAGTCTTGGGAACCTCTCTCGCCCGGACAAGATATACTGCGACAATACAAATATCATGCATGCGCTTACGGTTGGAACAAACAGCGGGACGGTTCGGGAGACGTTTTTCCTCAACCAGCTTCGCTGTGCAGGGCACAAAGTCTCCTATCCGCCGCAGGGGGACTTCCTTGTCGATGGGCGGCACCTTTTCGAGGTAGGAGGCAGAGGCAAGGGTTTTATGCAGATAAAGGATGTTCCTGACAGCTATGTCGTCAACGATGGCGTCGAAACAGGAATCGGAAACAAAATACCGCTTTGGCTCTTTGGCTTTTTGTACTAATGGTTGAAGTTTGGGGACGGCAGGGTCGAGTAGAGTCGATTTAGCCGCGTAGAACATGTAGAGCGTGTAGGGGGTTGGGAAACAGTGTTTGCGCTGGCGCGCGACCACGAAACGCTGCCGGCTTGTCGTGCGGCGTTCCGCCGCCTGAAAGGGCGCGGCAGCGCGTTGGCCAGAAGGTCGCTTGGATGCTTCATCCTGTAACCTCAGTCACTACGAGGGAACGACCTTCGCCACGCGCCGCGGCGTCCTTTCGGCCTTCGGCCCACGACAAGCCGCAGCGTCACGAAAACCACCTTCGTGGCGCACGAAAACGCCCGCTTCGCGGGCTTCACGAAAAACGCATGGGGCGCCTACGTCGCGGTACACGAGAAACGGCAACCTCGAAGGAATCAGTTAGCCCACTGTTCGACAACGGCCTTCGGATAGGCGCCAAAATTGACGAGCAGACCAATCTTGCTGCTTGTCAGCCGAAGGTAATTCATCAACTGCGACCTGTGTTCCTTGGTCAATGACTCCACGGCCTTGATCTCAACTATGATCTTCCCGTAGCAATAAAAGTCGGGGACATACGTTTTCTCAATAGGTGCGCCTTTGTAAAAGATGCGAAGCTCCTTCTTTGAGTCAAATGGTATGCCGCGAGACGCGAACTCGCGTTCAAGGCACTGCTGGTATACCTCTTCCCTAAAACCGCTTCCAAGCTCGCGGTAGACCTCGTAGACCGCACCGCGAATGGCGTAGCACTCGTCTGGATATATCATTTGACGACTCATGGCGCGAATTATAGCAAAAATTTGCATCCGCAGAAAATGCCCGTCGCAAACAATCCATGAGTTTTTCGTGAAGCCCGCGAAGCGGGCGTTTTCGTGTACTGCGAAGGTAGTTTTCGTGACGCGGGCATCTGACGCAGACCGAAGGTCGAGCCGACGCGTAGACGACGGGCGAAGGTCGCACCGCAAGGTAATCCACATAAAGCTAAAGAAAATCAACTGCGACCTTCAAGCCACGGCGTCGACGCGTCGGCTAAAGCGGCGTTAGCCGCGCGTCAGATGCGCCGCGGTTCGTGGTCGCGCGTCAGCGCAAATTTTTTCCCCCACGCAAAGGGTTTTGTGGTATAATTGCAACGATTGGACATAGGCGAATAGTCTCTTCGATGTTCTCGAAGTGAAATATTTGCCTGTGCACTGATCTGTCGACAAGCTGTAAAGGGCTTGAAAACATTGTGTGAAAAAGGTGTCGAGAAAACGAAACTGAAGAAAAAATGATGGACCGCACAACGAGAGTCGCGGCGTCCTCGCGGACGCTCGCGAAGCTGCGTACGCGCACGCGCACAAGCGTGACCGCGCGTGGCGTTGTGCATGCTATCGCCGCCGTCATCACTCCTCTTTCGTTTGTTTTTGCATTGTCGTTCTCGCTTATGGCGCGCGCAGACGTCCGTGAGCTCGTCAACGACGGCAAGGTCTCTTGGGCTGGCAATCCGACAGTCATCTACCTCAATGCTGATGGCACGACGGCATCGGCAGATGCCTACGATCATCTCGTCCTCAAGTTTACAGACACTTCTACTGTCGGCTCGCTTACCATCGGCGACACTGTTCGTGCCAACGCCCGTATACTTGTTGTTGGCGGCGGCGGCGCGGGTGGCAGCGGCGCAGGGACGGGCAATAATCGTGGTGCTGGCGGCGGCGGCGGCGCGGGAGGATTTCTCGAAGTCTCCGATGTTCCGCTTAATTCTGGTGCAACATACTCGATAACTGTCGGTGCTGGTGGTGAACCGCAACCTGCGGAAAGCAAATTGCTAGGCGGGAATGGTGGGAGTTCTCTTTTCCAGCTTGGGACGACTACACTTTATGAAGCTTATGGCGGCGGTGGCGGCGGCGCGGAATGCGATGGTATAGGGACAAATGATTGGCCGAAGATAGGTTCTGGCGGCGGTGGCTCAAGAGAATATACTACAACGAGCACAAATCATGAAGGTGGCAAGGGTAGCGCGCAGGGGAAAAATGGCGGCGCTGGCACCAGGGGTCAGACTGCTGGCGGCGGCGGCGGGGCTGGCGAAGCGGGTCTTGATGGTGGTAATAATGGAGTGGCTACACCGGCAGTCAACATCGGTGGCAAGGGCGGAGACGGCAGATCCAGCGACATCATTTGTACAAATGGGGTTTCGTCATTGCTGCCTCTTTATTATGCTGGCGGCGGTGGCGGCGGTACGCGCAGTCAGACGGCAGAGGAGAAATTGGGTCCCGGCGGCTTGGGCGGCGGCGGTCGCGGAGCTGGCGGTAATGATCTTGAGGCGTTGCCAGGCGAGCCGAATACTGGCGGCGGTGGCGGCGGCGGCACATGCACATTAGTGGTTAGTGGAGATAATAAATCTAAAGCAGGTGCGGCCGGTGGCAGCGGCGTCGTTATCGTCCGCATAACCGATGCAACAGAAGTCAAGGTTGACGTTCCGACCATCAATGATCTCACTTATACAGGTGATAATATATCCGTATCTTGTGGCTTTGCATACGAGTATGTGAGCGGCAAGACGAATGAGACGGCTGCTGGTAATTACTCGTTCTTTGTCAAGCCGGCGACAAATTTTGAGTGGAAGGACAATGGCGGCAGCGAAGCGCGTGAAGTGACGTGGAAGATTGTCCAGCTCAAACTTGATATGCCAACGGTTGCCACCGATCTTGTCTATGGCGGGACGAATCAGGTTGGCGTTGCAATCGGCGCCGACTCTGCCAAGTATTGCGAGCTTTCCTCGGGGAGTGCGACAAACGCCACGAACGCCGGGGTGTATAATTACAAAATTTCAATCAAGAGTGAACATGTTGGCAATGTGGTATGGGCCGACGATTCGACGGAAGTCTTGGGATCGTGGACGATTGCCCAGATTGTCGTTACGCGGCCCATGCCAAATACGGGGCTTATCTACGATGGCAACGAAAAGCAGGGCTTCTCGTCGCTTGACTACGCCCGCTACAAATTGACGGCCGGCGAGACGAATGCGACGGCTGGCGGCTCACATCCTTTTACGTTCGAGCTTCTTGGCAACGACGATGCGGAAAACTACGTCTGGGACACCAATCCTCGATCGGCCGATCCGTATGAGGACACATGGACGATTGCCGCTGTGGCAAACGCAATTACCGCACTGTCGCTCAAGGGCTGGAGAATTTGCGCAGATCCTGAGGTCAACGAGCCCGTCATCTCTGCGGACTGGGGCGTTGAGACCGTGCAATACGAATATGGCCTTGGCGCGACCGAGTCGGCGGTGACGGAATGGCTGACCAACCCGACGAATATCGCCGAGGCCGGGACTTGGATCGTCAGGGCCACGATTCCCGCTAATGACAACTGGGCGTCCGCAACGAAAATCGCAACGTTTGAGATGTGGGACGATCCCGGGAAGCTCTACGACTACCGTGTTGACATCTTCGTGAAGGGCGGATCAGTTCCCCTCACGAACTTCCCCGTCCCCGTGAGAATTTCTGAAGCACGCATAGGGGGCTTCAAGTACAAGCACGCGGATTCAAAGGGGCAGCAGCTTGTGTTCATCGATACAGATGGCAACATCCTGCCCTACGAAGTCGACACGTGGGACACGGCTGGTGAGTCGCTCGTGTGGGTGGGGCTTGCGACGTTGCCGACGACCGGCATGAAGATTACGATGTTCTGGGGGCTTGGCGACGGGAAGGAGCCGTTCGAATACACTCCAAAGGCGGTGTGGGACGAGAACTTTGTCGGCATCTGGCACATGACCGCATCTGGCGCAACGGGCAAGACCGTTGCGGATACTACTGGACGGAGCGACGGTACGCTTGTCGGATTAGCGACAAGTCAGGCAGGACTGCTTGGCAAGTCAGTTTCGCTCCCGTCTCCAAACGAAAGTTCATGGATCACATGCGGGACAAAGCAGCCCAACTCCGAACTTGCAGAGGGTTTTACTGTCGAGGGCTGGGCCAACGCGTCCAACTATTCAAGCAGGCACGCCATGTTTGGTAAGAAACAGTTTATATCGGTTCGAACTGAGTCCAAGACGCAGATTGCCGTGACGACAATCGGTAAGAAGGATTTTTATATAGATACATCCCTGCCAGATGCCGGAAACTGGTTCCACTACGCGTTGACATTCAGGCCCAGCGTGGCTGGCGGGCTCCAGTTCTATATCAACGGAGCACTGGTAAATGAGCAGACGACAGCGGTAGATAAACCGGGATACAACGACCCTACATCATCCTCTGAAATGTTCATCGGTCGCAACGAATTCAGCACCGATCAGTATTTCCACGGACTTCTCGACGAATGTCGCCTTTCCAAGACGATTCGCCCAGGCGAATGGATCGCTGCAGAATACGAGAGTATGTTTGATGAGAGCTTTGCGCTTACGAATTCCCCCGTCTATCACGGCGAAAAGAAGATAAATGTCTGGCTTGAAGTCCCTGCTCTTGACAAGACAGACTGGGATGCGAATGATACGCCCGGTTCGTTTATCTCCGAGGGCAAGTTGCTTTACGGCGATGTCACGAACGTTATTTACTCTGTGTACACAGGTGAGACGTTTGCAGGGCTCTCGGATGTCACGAATGCTGGTCTTTATCGCATTGACTTTCTGCCGACCGAGACCGAGGGATATGAGCCGATCAGCTACACAATTGACATCCATGTCGTCGAGAGTCAGCCGTATACCGATATTGGCGGCAATGGTGGTGATTCTGGGCGTGTTCTCCTGATGAATAATCATACTAAAGACCCTAATGCGGTTGACATTGATTATCAAGGATGGTATGATGCGGATAACACTGAACAAATCGATGGCAAAAAAGCTTTTGCAGGAAAATCCGACACAGTAACGTTCTGGCATCATCAGAATCTCACGGCGCCAGCGGTTACGGCATATAACCTTAAGCACGGAACGATATCGACTCTATACACAAAAAACTATGGGTCGCGACTTTGGGATCTTTATAATTGCCGTCATGGGAACACCTTCCCAACGAAAGATACAGATCCTCTTGTCGGCACGCAAAACTATTTGCCATGGAAAGCCACGTACTCACGGCGAATAAATGCTCATAACACATTGTCTGGTTCGCGTTCAACTGTTGGCCAACTTGTGATGCAGAACACGACTGACGCCGTTGTTTACTCGTCTTGCTTTACGAACGGTATTGGCACGATTTACTTCGATGCAGTGAATGGCTGGTGCCGTAGCGATGAGAATTACGAGAACTATAAAATTGTTGTTGAAATCGCGACGAATACAATTTATGGGCTTGAGCCGACGGACGTAAATAGCATGACAATCATTGAGACAACAAATGATGTCGAGAATGTTGGTATCGTCATTACTACAACCACAAACTATTATGGCAATCTTGAAGGGCAGTGGATTGCCGCGGGAATGATCCCATTCAAGCGCGATGGAACGGCAAACTTTGTCGAAGAGTCCAAGACGAGCGAGCTTGCGCTTTCAGTGATGAATGGCGGCACGATGGACAACTTCTACCGCGTTGTCGTTCCACTTGACATTGCAGGGCCAGTCCGTTTCCGAATAAGAAGAAGCAAGGCCGACGAAGATCGACCTGTTGACGTTTCCTCCTTCATCCTCCTCGATAACATCATTGCCTCGATTCCTGCGATGCGTGGAGATCTGGTGTCGGCGGGCCACTTCGACGCGGAAAAGAAGGGTTCGCAGGTGCTTGGCTGGGAGCTCGCGACGAGCACGCCCTATCCGTCCGGCGCAGATGCAGACCTGATAGCCCGCGCAACGCCTGTGTACACATTGAACGTCGGCGACGGCTCGACGCCCGATACGAACACGTTCTTCTCGTCTGCGACGATGCACTACCGCTGGCGCTACCTGAACCAGCAGGCAACCGACTGGCGGACGGTCGTCCTCAACCCGAGCGATGGCTTCAAGGCGCTTTCGGCCCTCGACCTCCCGGGACGCGTCGGCGACGTAGAATACTGGTTCGACTACAAGCTCCAGGCGCCGTTCTACAAGTACGTCGACTATTCAGGCGCGAGCAACGCCTCGATCAACTACACCGAGGAGCGCGGCATCCTCACGAACCGGCTCGACGGCGCGACGTTCGCGAGCGGCGGCACCGACTGGTTCTTCCGCCTGCGCGACGGGAAGAGCGACTATGCGGGCTTCGACATCGTCTTCAAGCGCGGCAACAGCGAGAATGTCGAGCGCGTCCACATGGCGCTTGCCGAAGATCATGTCTGGCGCGGCTTCGTCCAGACTAAGGAAAACCAGACCGGCCCGATAAAGTACCACATCGAGGCCCTTGACGAGCAGACGGAGCCCTTCGCCGAATATGCCGCGACGACGAACTACTTCAACTGCAAGGTGGACGATCCCAAGTTCCCCGTCAGCGAGTCGCTCGTGCCCGGCGCCGCCGACAGCTGGTCGACGCTCACGCTCGACGCCGTGACGGGATACGTCATGTTCCAGATAGACGATACGTCGAAGGCGCTGACGGTAGTCCACGCCGACTACCAGAACGCAAACGGCTGGAACGACGCACACGATCGCGTGGGACAGGACAAGAACGGGAATTCGGTGTCCAAGATCTTCGTCGGCACTTCGACGACCAACGCATACAAGATTGGCGTCTCGCCGTCGAAGCAGACGTTCAGCGAGGACTTCTCGGCCTGGGGCACGATGCCGGCGACGAACGAAACGTGGACGTTCCCGACGGGACTTACTGACATTCAGTCGGAACACATGTACGGCCGCAAGGCATACGAGACGTTTGCGAGCGAGACGAACGGGCTTTGGGACATTGGCCAGGGCATGTGGGTGGCAAAGAAATACATGATTGACAAGGGCGCCGACGCCGGGGTCGCATTGCAGATGGAGGGCAACGGCAAGGGCTTCTTCCAGTTCACCGACAAAGACAGGGCACCGCGGGGTCTTGAATCGATATCGTTCAACGTACGTCTCGGCCAGTTCATAGAATTCGACGATTTCAACTACTATGACGGCGAGGTCAAGATGTCGCTCATGAACTATACGTTCTACACGAGGGCGGCCTTTGACACAAATTCGAACAAGGATTTCAGGGGCAATGGGTCGCTTTCGGTCATCGCCAACTACCTGCCGAACAAGGGATGCTACGAGGCGAGATGGGAACAGATAGCCAACGAATCAAGTAGCAAGGGCGGTCAGCGCCTGTGCCTCTATCGCTGGAATGTGTCGCGCAACGGGAAGACTGAAAAGCTGTTGACCGCATGGACCAATGTCAACACATTTGCACAGGCGAAGACAACGGCGTTTAGCAGCAGTGCAAAGTTCATGCCGTTCTACATTACCGTCTCGAACGACACGGCAAACGCCTGCACATGGGTCGCGGCAGGTGTGTGCGACACCGCCATAGCGCCAAACGCTTCGTGGCAGTCGAGCAAGTGGTACATTGTCGCCTGCAGGGACAACGATTCTCAAAATCGCCTTGTCAGGGGCACATACGGCGTCCTGTCATCGAACTGCGACGGCGTCTTTATGGTGCCGCAGTATTCCCCGAACGTGGTTTTCAGCAAGGATGACGAATTGAAGCTGGCGGCAGGCAAGGCCGGGTTCTACACGCAGAAGACTCGTACGGGGCCGGCGGGACTTGTCATGCGCACGGACGGCTTTGGATCGAAAGACGACGTAGATGTAAACTGGAACATAATTCCAGGAAGAATGAAGACGAGGAAAGAGGGAACGGACGACTATACAATAGGAATCGTAGCCGATCCGAACGTCCAGAACCTTGAGATATATCTCGGCACGGCCGGTCGCGCCGACTGGGGTGCAACACCGTACAAGACAATTGCCATTAATGGCTTCGGCGGCGCCACGACAAACATTGCCCTCTACACGACGAAGGACTGCTCCGTCAGGTTTGCGGTCGCCGGAACGGGTCGAGACATCAGAACCGACGTCGTCGTCGATACTGTGCAGCTAAGGCAGTGGCGCGGCGGGAACTGGGACGACGACGATGTGTGGCCGCTTCTCCCGGCGTGGGCGGACGCCCAGCACCGCAACAAGCCGGTCGGGCACACGAACTTCGTCTTCACCTCGGCCTGGGTGACGAACCATACCGTGCTCCTTAGCGCCAAGCGCGCGAAGGTCGACGAGCCGTCGTCGATACGCTCGCCGCTGATGGACGGCTTCTCGGACGATAACACGGGCTACGTCCGCGGCAAGGGCCTTGGCATGATCTCCATCGGCTACGCGAACGCCCAGGAGAACGCCGTCCTGACGCTGCAGATTGCGACGAACGGCGTCGACTACACGTCGATCGGGACCTACGACCACCATCTCGAGTCCACCATCTGGACGCCGATCACGAATTATAACTTCGGGGCGATGACGGAGACGCAGCGCAAGTCGGGCGTTCTCAATACCTACTTGGGGCTCCATGATCTCAAGGGCGCGATGCGCATCATCGTGAGCACCAACGTAATCGCCAATGTCGCAGGCGAGACGAATCCTCAAAGATTCGGCGACGTGACGATAACCTCGATTTCCTGCAGCGACGAACCCGCCGTGGACGTCCACAGCTGGTGGGGCTGGAACCTGCGCACAGTAGGCGGTGACGAGGATAGCGAGAAGAAGATGTTCCTTGGCGACTTTTCGACGGATGTCGGCGGGGCGGGCCTCTCGGTCGCGCTTAACAACTCGGTCGACGGCGATAACTGCCAAATTTCCAAGATCGACTACCGTGACCGCGAGTCGTACATCCAGCACAAGCCGTTCATCCAGACGCCGACGTTCACTTCGAACATCGTGGGCGAAGTCTCGTTCAAGGCCCGCAAGTACTCGTCGTCCGACCCGACGGCCACGATCACGATCTACGGGTCGAGGAACGCCTCCGAGACGGACGAGGGCACGTGGGACAGGATCGACAACGGTGTGTTCATGGTGTCGAACGACTGGTACGAGACCTACAGCTGCAAGATGGATTCGCGCTACAAGGCGTTCCGCCTCGCCGTCGCGGGCGTTGACGGCGTCATGGAGACCGCCGCAGGCGGCGGCAACGGGCTTCCCGACGGCGCCTACGACCCGCCGCCGCGCGTCCTCCTTGACGAAATATTCGTCAGCGAAGCCATAGACGCCAGGATGGGCTTCAAGAACGTCGGCTGCTTCAGGCACGACATGTCGGGGCTCGGCGAGGTGCCGAACGTCCCGAGCGCCGGCGAGCAGCCGCTCTGCGAGGAGTCGTGGGGCGTGCAGTGCGAAATCTACGGCGCCCAGCTCGCATCGGACATCGACTTCTCCCACACGCCGCGCGTCAAGCTGTACTGGTACGCGGACATCTCGCCATGGGGCTTCGAAAACTGGAAGGACAACCCAAAAGCCAATTCCGCGTGGCTTTCCCGCGCGCTCGAGACCGAGGAGGACCGCTACGTCTATCGTTCGAGCATGCGCACGAGCCCTGACGCCGTCGTGCCGATGTCTATCGTGGCGCCGACTCGCGTGCAGTACATGCTCGAGGTCGTGTTCTACACGAAGGAGAACCCGACCGTCCCGATGACGAACTGGCTCTCGGCGACCGACTGGCAGATCCCCGACTGGTACAAGCCGCTCGACCTCAACGCCGAATACGGCCGGAACGGCGACTTCGCGGCGTACAACATCCTCGACAACGTGGCTCCGGGCTGGGCGTGGATCAACGAGGTCAACATCTTCGGCGAGTTCAAGAACTGGAGCAACTCCGACGAGAACTGCCAGTTCGTCGAAATCGCCCATCCGCCTGAGGCCGATGTCTCCGGCTGGCAGGTGCGCCTCCTCGAGCCGAGCATGGGCAACAACCTCATCTACACCAATGTTCTCGCAAGGTTCGGCAGCGGTGGACTCGCGGGCACGAAGCAGATGTCGTCCGAGGACGCCGAGGTCAACATGGTCTTCCGCGTGATCGGCAGCCCCCTGTCGCGGTCGAGCGGACGGCTCAAGAAGTCGGACGGCACTCTCGACGCCGTGTGGGGCGTCGACAACCCGACGCTTGAGTTCACGTCCGACGGCGTCATCAGCTACTACGACCCGATGGTCTTCCAGCTCGTCCGCACAAGCGGCATCATCGAACACGAAATCATCGTCGAAGGCACGAACTACCTCGAGTC
The DNA here is from genome assembly GCA_902801025.1 of uncultured bacterium. GTDB lineage: Bacteria > Verrucomicrobiota > Kiritimatiellia > RFP12 > UBA1067 > UBA1067. The sequence goes on from CADCGZ010000001.1 coordinate 17,969, forward strand.
GCTCGAGATCGAGTCGCCCGACTACCTCAGGGAGATGCGCGACTTCGTGACGAACAAGCTCCAGCAGAGCACGATTCCGATCCCCGGCTACGACTACGGCGGCGCGAGCAACTCCCTCAGCGTGATCCAGAACTTCGGGCACAACGGCATGGAGGAGCCCGAGAACGACTGGACGACGGCCGTCAAGATGACGCCCGGCGGCCGTAACATAGGCCAGGTCATCGACCCCAACCATCCGGTGCCGGCGGGCGAGGAGATTCTCGTCTACTTCACCGTGACAGGCGACCACATCACGCAGTCCATGGATGGCTCGAACTTCACGAACGGCATGTTCTCCGCGATCGTAACGAAGAACAACCCCGTCGGCACTAACGTCATCTACAGGGTCGACCCGTGGTATGTGCTCGGCTCGGTGAGGACAGGGACGGTCTCGCTGATCGACAAGGCGGTGCAGACCAAGGCGACGCAGCCCTTCGAGTATACGCTTTCCAACGTCGCGAAGGGAATCTCCAACAACGTGACGGTCGTGGCTTCGGCTGTGCTCAACCCGAAATTAGGCACCGACTGGGGCGTTCCCGAGGACGATCCCTACCGCGACGCGATCATCGACTGGCTCGAGGGCGGCACGGACCTCTACGGCAATCCGTTCGCCGACGTGGAATCGGGCGACATAAAGCTCGCGAACTACCGCTCGTGGTGGACCCGCGAAGTCGTGACGAACCTGACGCTGAGGGAGATGTACTGGCTCGACATGGATCCCACGATCGGCAACCTCTCGCTCATCGGCGGCATAACCGTCGATCCGCACGGCATAGAGCACGTCGTGACGCGGACCATCGGCGAAAGCTCGGTCATCATGACGAACCGCCGCGTGAACGTCTACATGATGATCTCGAACGAGAACGCGACGGTTGCGGCGCCGACGCATCCGCGCGGCGCACACGACTTCACGACGCACTGGACGCCGTACGTTCTGCGCGGGCTGAAGCCGGGAGAGAGCTCTCGCTACTACGTGTCTGCGACGGACGACTGGGACAGCGTCACGTTCAAGATCACGGGCATGCTCATGAACGGCTACACGTCGTTCGAAAACGTCGACAACAAGGTCCCCTTGAGGCACTTCGTGTTCAACGAGAACTCGTTCAGCGCCGAAGGGCTCTCGAAGATCGAGGTCTACGACCCGTATTCGCCGCTCTCGGTCGGCTACAACGCCGGCTGGAAGCGCTGGTGGGACAAGCACGGCTACTGCCCCGTCGTATTCTTCTGGATGATCGACACGAGACTTCCGCCTGTTGGCGTGGAGCAGTTGCAGGAGGACAGCTACTATGGCGACTGACGAAATGAAAGACAGCAAGAAGCCGAAATGGCTGCTGCCCGCGGCGATAGGCGCCGCGCTGCTCGCGATTGCCGCGTTGGTGGCCCTGGTATGCCTCCGCGGCAAGTTCGCCGCGGAGCAGCCCGCCGATCCGTACGATACGCAATACGCGCGGATGCACGACCCAGCGTACCTCAAGCAGCTCGACGAACTTCGCCAGGAGCAGAAGGGAATCGCCAGGATGCTCGGCGAGGCGCAGGCCGCGCTCGAGCAGGCGAAGGAGAAGGGCGAGGACTCGGAGGAGTTCAAGGCCGCGCAGGCCAAGATGGCGGCGGCGAAAGACGCATTTCAGAAGAACCGCATAAAGGCGCAGACGCTCGTCCGCGACCGCATCATGCAGGAAAACGACGCAATAAAGGCCAAACAGGAATCTTCGAAAGAGAAGGGTGAATAAATCATGAAAAAGAAACTGACGACCCTCGCACTGACAGCAGCCCTCGGATTGTTCGCGGGGCCATTCGCCAAGGCCGCCGACGGCGACATCTACGACATCGTGCCGTGCACCGAGTACGGCGTGGACCGAGGCGCGTGGACGATTCCCGACGATCCGTTTGGCTCGGGCGTCGACGTCTACTTCAAGATCCGCCTCGTCGCGCGCGAGTTCAACGGCGCTGCCCCGGTCAGCCTCTGGCGCCTCGACTACGACGGACTTATCTCCCCGAGCGTCGTCTCGAACCTCTACCCGATGCAGATCGGCATCTACGTCTCTGGCAGGCAGACGTTTGCAAAGCTTGACACGGTGCTGGCCGAGGGCAACTACACGACGGCGCTCATCTTCAAGTACACTACGAAGCCGGGCGACTTCGCGATGCCAATACGCCTTGCGACCGCCGCCGGCCCCGCGGGCGATGCGATTGGCAACGGCGAGTATGTGTTCAACCCGGCCACCTCCTACTGGAAGATGAGCCGCTACGACTCCAGCAACAACAGCATCTCCGACTGCAACTGGACCTTTACGTCCGACAACACGAGGATCGGCCGCGCGATAACCGACATCGGCCGCTCGCCAGTCACCGACTACTCGCTCCAGGATTGCGGGATATACGTCAAGACTGTCGACTTCTCCAACGACTGGGAAGACGCGGCCTATTGGCGCTCGATCCACGAGAACTCGACGATTACCGGCGGCGGCATAAGCCCCCGTCTCGCGATCACGGCGCCGTCCGACGAGAAGCGCTCGTTCTACGTGTGGTCCTCCGACGAGAGCAAGATCAAGGTCAAGGCCTCCGGGTCCGTCACCGTCTCGCCGGTCACGATGCAGATCGACTCCTCTGGCACCATGGACACTTTCCAGGTGGCCAAGGTGTCGTTCGAAGGCGGCTCGGGCGATCCCGTTCCGTTCCTCGTCGAGGCCCAGCCCAACTCGTCGGGCGACACGGCCAACCTCATCCTCAGCGCATACGACCACTTCAACTACTCGGCCTCGTCCACCGACCAGCTCATCGACTACATCACGGTTCCCGTGAAGTGCATCGAGGCGCTTCCCGCGAGCGTCATCGTAGAAAGCGCCGACAAGTCGATAACGGCGGACAACGACTACATGACGGCCAAGACTTCGCTCGCCGTCTATCTCTCGCAGGCGGTTGAAACCAACGTCACCATCACGATCAAGACGACGTTCGAGGACGACGCCACCAAGACCGATTGGGGCAACTACGTCCGCTTCTCGACTTCCGCCAACACGGTGCAGACCCTTCCGGTCGACAACGAGGTCACGATTACCATTCCCGCCGGCTCGACGGAAAAGAGGATCGTCTACATCTACGCGCTGCGCGGCGACTCGCATACGACAGGTGACGGGCACCAGGTGAAGTTTACCCCGTACGTCGACCCTGCGGTAATGGCGGCGGCGGGCATTCAGGATCTCACGGCGGCGGGCCTCTGGATCAGCGCCGCGAAGCCGGTCATCACGACGCCCGACTCGACGAGCACCTATGAGGTCACGGCAGGCGAGGAACTCGAGATCAACGTCGCCGTGGAGGATACCTACGCCGACATGACCGACACGGCGACCGGCTACCAGGTCAAGATCAAGACCGGCTCGACGGCAAGCTGGACGACTCTCCCCGAGCGGTTCAAGGTGACCGGCGAGGAAGGCGAGCTTATCGGCCTCACGTCCGGCAACCCGCCGACGATCGAATACCCGTCCGCCGGCACACAGACGTCGCAGATCCAGGTAATTGCGCCGATCAGCGGCAAGAAGAGCGAAATCGTCACCTTCACCGTGAACGTTGCCGCTGCGAAGACGACGAGCGCCATGTCGCTCGACCCCGATCCCGACAACTACGTCGAAGGCGACATCGTGCACTTCCGCATCGCGCTCAGCTCGCAAAACGACACGGGCGCCCCGATCTACGCGTTCCTCGTCTGCAACGAAGACGTGGATCTCTCGATGTTCGGCGGCACGGCCTCCAAGGCGATCCTGAGGGACAGGACGGCCGCGGCGCCAGGTTCCGTCGGCAGGCAGATCGGCGAAGTCGGTTCTTACGCCGACAGCTCCTTCACGGTGCTTGATGGCCTTTCCTCGGACGACGGCGGGCTCAACTACACGTTCTCCGTGGTCCTCTGCAGGACGAAGGAATACGATCCCGCCCAGCGGCTCGAGGGCTACGCCACGACCGAGATGCTCAACATCACGGTCTACAACAAGGAGCCCGAGTTCGTAACCGTGTCCCTCAACGGCTTTGACGCGGACGGCGACGGCTACACGTTCTCCAACCAGTACCCGAAGGGCCAGGACCAGACGATCCAGCCGACCTTCGACGACGTCTCCTACGACCTGAAGCACGGCTTCTCCTACAAGTGGACGGCCTCCCGCGACGGCAAGGCCGAGGTGAACGGCACGGTGATGCACGACACGACCGGAACGGTCACGACGCCAACGACGACCTGGAACGGGAACCAGTGCACGACCGTGGTGCCCGACGGCGAAAACATCAACGAGTGCCCGATCGTCTACAACTTCCCGCGCGCCGGGACCTGGACCGTCAAGATCCAGATGAAGGACAAGGACATGACGAAGATCTCGCCCGTCTCCTATTCCATCTCCTTCGTCATACTCTCCAATCCCGCGATCACGATAACGGCCGATTCGTCCTACGACGAAAACCTGAACGCCGCGAAGTTCGACGTCGGGCTCGGCTACTTCGATTCCGACGACGACATCGTCGTCAAGCTGACCGTTACGCCGCCTGCGGGCACGAACCCGGGATCGCTCGTCCTCGACAACGAGTTCAAGACGGTGCCTGCGGGCTACCCCGCGCTCGCCGACAACGAGTACTACGTGGTCTTTGACTCCGCGCAGGCGATATCGATCGGCATTGACTCGATGGACGGCACGCGCCTGTCGAGCTCCAAGGGCTTCGTCGTCAGGGCCGAGGTGGTCACCACCACGCAATCGGTCGACCCGACGATGACCTGGGCCGAGTACTACACTCCCCACGAGACGAAGATCTACGTCAACAACATTACGCCCGAGTTCGACTATGTCACGCCCGAGAACACGAACGCGTGGACCGTTGCCGGCGGCGCGGCCGATTCCTACCCGATCAGCTGGGGAATCCGCAACGACGTCGACTACGACTTCACGACCGGCTGGGCCAACGGCGAAGGCCCCGGCATCAAGGTGTCGTTCAAGGGCTGCGACAACGAGACGACCTTCTATGTCACCGACACTGACCCGTGGAGCGGCACGTTCATCCCGAACTTCGGCTCGCGCCAGAAGGATCAGACCGTCGTCCTGACGATTCAGGACAAGGACGGCGGCATCCAGTCGTGGACGTACCTGTACTTCATAAGGCCGTCCAAGTTCCTGACGACGATACCGAACGGCCCGACGGGCTTCGGCAACAGCGACCTCTCGAAGAAATATTCGCGGACGGCCCTCAAGGGAGGCCGAGGCGAAGGCCATCTCTACGTGCCCGGCGCGACATTCTCGGACGGTACCGGCTGGCGCCAGAGGTGGAATTGCTCGTCGTCGGCTGCCGTCGACGTGTATGCGTGGGGCTACCACGTCGGGGCGTTCGACAACGGCTGGCTGAACAACGAGAGGGACATCGCTATCGACGAGGTCGGCGAGAGCACGGCGAAGGCCGCCGCCGCCGACGTAACCGCCGGCTACTACCCCTATCCAGACGCAGAGAAGGACAGCTTCCTCTACGCCTGGCTCATCTCGACTCCGCAGACCGAGAGCGGCCCGCCCGAGTGGACACTTACGCTTGCGCCAGAACAGCCGAGCGCCAAGGCCGAGCCGGCGACGGCATACCTCCCTACCGCCACGACCGAGGACGAGTCGTACATACCTGTCTATGCGGAGGCGGTGTTCTCGAAGGAATGGTATCCCGAGGACAACCTCGGCGACATCAACCAGGACGGCATACCCGACTACTTCGCGATCGCCACGTGGGGCAACGGCCTGTCGCTCATCACGACGATGACCGGCGCCGAGAACGCGGATGCCGACCTTACCGACATTGCTGCCGGCAACCCCGACGAGGACTACATCCCCGGCGTGTGGCAGGCGCAGGGCAAGCTCAACCTCGTCAACAAGGAGCTCGCGAGCTACGCGCCGATCGGCTATCCGCTCAACAACCGCCTTGAGCTCCGCGGCTTCCACTACGGCCTCAACGAGACGTCGTTGACCATGAGCGACGTGTGCTTCAGCACGGCCGAGACGAACGCGTACAAGGCGGCCTTCAAGGCGAAGAACAATGCTGACTGGACCGAAGCCGATGGCTTTGACCTCAACTTCTGGTGCCCAGAGCCGCGCGGAAAGGGCGAGCAATACCGCATGGACCCGACGATGGACGACACCGACTCCGACGGCATGCCCGACGGCTGGGAGTACTTCTTCTGGTACCAGGCCAAGGTCTGGGCCCCCGCCAACGAAGGCCTCGGCAAGCCGAGGGACGGCCAGCTCTTCGTCTTCGAGCGCTTCAACCCGAATGACATCGTCAGGGGCATCGAGATCCCCGCAGCGGAGGTGCTTGAGCGCTTCGACCCGTGCGTCGAGCTCGACATGACCGTCAAGGACTTCAACCCCGACTTCGACGGCGACGGCCTCACGGACTTGGAGGAGCTTGTCATCGGCACAAATCCCTGCCACTGGGATACCGACGGCGACCACATGTGCGACGGCTGGGAGGTTCTGCATTCGCTCGACCCGCTGAACGGCTCGAAGGTCGGCAACCCCGACGGCGACTTCATGGCGTACCTGAGTCTCCGTCTCTATATGGCCGCAGAGATACCGAACGCCGACCCCAACGCCCCCACCACATACGTGTTCGACCTTGGCCAGGAACTCCGCGAACCCCGCGATTACGAGACAAGGGAGATTGAGATGTATGCCATGAAGAAGTACTACGATTCGAATGGCTTCTACATCCATACGGTCAGTCCAAAAGACGCCAACGGCGACGACAACTATCCGCTCTACTATTACCTCGACGCCGATGGCAATATGCGCTATACGGTCGACGAGAACGATCCCAACGCCGGCGCCAACACGATAATGCGCTATACGTCGATGGGCGCGATCACGGTCCGCGACGTCCCGCTGACAGCGGCGCTGATCGCCCCGGAGAAGCTGGACGCCACCGGCGCCCCCTACCTCTACGGTCTTGAGACCGACGCTCCGCCAATTCCGATTCCCGCCGTCTGGCACTGGAGCTACCCGATGCTCGACCACAAGTATACCGACGCTGACGGCAATCTGGTGTTTAGGCGCGGCACGTACACGATCCCCGAGGGAACCCTGCTCGTCAACACTACCCACATCCTCATACACGACCAGGTTGAAGCGGCCTTCGGCTTCGATCCGCGCACGGGCTGGTACAGGAACGGAGCCGGCTATGTGGCCGACCGCTGGAACCCGCAGATCAACCTCGACCTTGCGCCGACCGACTCGACGGGCCTTGCGGTCAACACCGATCCGTACACGGACTACGACGAATACCTCGTCATGCGCTACCGCCACGATTTCGGCATCAGGTACTATGACGACGGGAAGTACGACCCAGGCGACATCTGGGCGACGTTCCTCGCCTTCACGACGAAGCCGAACATCGTGTACGCGAAGTCGGACATCGAGGCGATGCTGAACCAGACCAACGCCACGGAAAACGCGACGACGTACGACACGGAAACGTCGGCGAACCTTCTGGCGACCGCAAACATCTCCGAATACCTTGCAAATGCATTCGCCGAGGTCGGAAGCACGAAGAGCCCCGTCAAGGGCCATGGCGCCGACACCGACGGCGACGGCGTGCCTGACGGCTGGGAGCTCTACAAGGGCCGCAACCCGAACGCGGCGCCTTCCAGGCCGACGGCTGTCGGCAGAGACAGAGAGGGCTTTGGCGAGCCGTGGGACAAGGACGGGGACCTTCTCGGCTACACCGCCGAGTACGCGGGCACCGACTCCTGCAATGCCTACAAGGACTGCCCTTCGATCTACAACAACCATCCCGGCCTCCACCCGGCGGGAGAGGGCTTCCAGCAGGGCTGGTTCAACAAGTTCTTCCCGACCGACCCGGACAATCCCGACACCGACGGCGACGGAATCCTCGACGGCTATGAGGGCATGGCGTGGCGCGGAACGTGGTACAACGGCGGCAACTCCTACATTGTTGCGCCTACCGCGGCCGGCATGACGTTCATCTACGGCAATCCGCAGGATTCCATCACCTGCTGCGTGCGCGGCGGCGGCATGAACCCGTGCACGGTTGACACCGATATCGACGGTCTCCCCGACCCGTGGGAGATGCAGTACGCCGGCATCGCCGTCGACGCCTTGACGCGCAAGTACGTGGGGCCGGCTCCCAACTTCGACCCCGATATCGCCGAGGCGACGTTCACGTCCGACGGCCTCAATGCGGCGGGCTTCGCGCTCGCGAGCAACGTCGTCTACATCTGCGGCGGCATGGACGCGACATGGGGAGGCGACGGCTTTACCGATCCGCTCATGAACGGCAATTCCACGGACGCGCTTCTCGGCACGGTGCGCGACGTCGACTTCGACCATGACGGTCTCCAGAACTACCAGGAGTATCTCGTCCAGCAGGTGCGCCACTTCCGCTACGACGACATCACGACCCCGCTCATGGGCCGCTATCTCGACGAGGGCGAGTACGATCTGATGAATCCCATGGGGCCGCTTCTCAGCAACCACGTCATCAACGAGGCACCGGCCTTCACGCCGATGATGCAGGATGCAGACCAGTTCGTCTTCACGGCAATCGGGAACTGGGGCGACGGCGCTGTGGTCTCGATCGTCACCAACGCCATTGACAGCACGGTCACCATCAACGAGTTCACGGGTGCCGAAATGACCAATTTCGTCTACGAAGTGATCACGAACGTAGTGCCCGGCAATACAGTCATCGCGAGAAAGTACTACGGCGACGGCTACAACTACATGTACTCGACGCCCTGGGTCGCTGCCGGCTGGCGCAAGAACGGCTACATGGCGTCGCCCATCCACTACTGGGACCGCATGATCACCTGCGCCGTGATACAGCCGAGCATCATGATGCCTCCTGCGGGCGTCTACGTCTCGACCGATCCTCGTCTCGCCGACACTGACGGCGACGGCATGGACGACTACTACGAGATGTTCCACGGCCTCAACCCGCTCCTTGGCTCGACCGGGGCAGGGGCCAAGGACATAATTGCCCTTGCCTGGGGTGCGCCCGCCTTCTACAACGCGTTCTGGAACGAGTGGACCCATCCCGACTTCAACCGCATCGTCGCGCTCATGGGCATGCCGGGCAGCATCGCCGATCCGACGCCGCTCCAGGCCGCCGCGGCCCTTGATCCGTTCCGCTATCCGTGGTCGATGGGCGCAGGCGAGGCCGATCCCGACGGCGACGGCCTCAGGAACGACTCCGAACGCGTCACGGCGAACCTGACGAGCCCGATGACGACTCACACCGACCCGACGCCGCTCTGGTTCACCGACACGAGTTCGCCCGCCAGCTATACGGCCCAGTACTACCAGAACACCATGCCGGTCACCGCCATGCCGTTCTGGCCGCTTTTGGTCGGCTTCGACGATCCCTATTCGCCCCAGACGCCCGACGGCGGCTACGGCGGCTTCAGCTACCTCTATGCGTTCGAGGAGAACGAGGGCTACGACACCGACAATGACTGGAAGAGCGACGGCCACGAGATCATAACGACGACTCGTCCGGGAAGCGACCCGCTCGACTTCACGGACCCTGCGCGCCGTCAGGCGCTCTATCTCGACGGCAACAGGTCGTGGGTGCAGTCGCGCGCCATGTTTATGCGCGACATCTTCGAGGGCAAGGAGCCGAGCGCGACGACGGTAGACTTCTTCAAGCAGTTCACCGTCGAGGCGTGGATCCGTCCCGAGAAGAAGGCAGCCCAGACGATACTCGACCGCTGCTCGCTCTACGGCTACGACGCCATCAACAAGAACGAGGCCGCGATTCGCTCGAACTTCCGCCTCGGGCTTACGGCTGACGGCAGGGTCTACGGCATGTTCGACAACGACGACGCCAGGGATTCCGGCGACAACGACACCGTCAGTAGCCAGACTGTCGACGGTCCCGAGGTGCCCCTCAACGAGTGGACCCACGTCGCAATGACCTACGACGGCAAGGCGCTTCTCCTCTACGTGAACGGCATCGAGCGCGGCCGCAAGCCGACGTCGCTGATTCCGGCCAACGGCGTCACCGTCATCATTCAGGACCCGACGTACACGAACGCCTTCACGCAGCTCTCCTACGAGGCGGTGCCCGGTGCGTTCTTCATCGGCGGCAGGCCGCTCCCGGCCGGCGACGGCGGCGCGGCGGCGTTCGACACGGCCACCATCACCTACGACGCCATGAACGGCGACGAGTGGTTCAAGGGCTATGTCGACGAGGTCCGCATTTGGGACGGTGTGCGCACAGCGAGCGAGATTTCCGCGAACTACGCGAAAAAGATGACGAAGGCGGATGCCTCGGCGAATCGCGAAGAGGTCTACGCGCACCTTATGAGCCCGAACGCCGACGCGTCGCGCAACGACAACGACGGCAAGCTCAGGCTCACGGCCGAGCTCGTCCAGCTCTACGACTTTACGACACTCCCGGGCGCGGTCAACGCCGCTGACGTCGCGACTAATCCGATGGGCTTCGACACGGCTGTCCGCGGGCAACTCGTCAGCAAACCAGCCGCCTTCAGCGAGAACATCGGCTGGTGGGACGCCTGCGCGACGAAGAGCACGGTATACACCGACTACGCCGTCATGCCGTGGATCGAGAACACCGTCCACCACCTCCCGGTCATGGACGGCAGCGTCGTCGACTCGTTCCTCTACTCCGACTATCTCGGCGGCTACACCACAACCGCGACGCAGCACGAGCTCTCCAAGTACGCGCTCAACAACTCGGCGATGCCGTATCCTTACCACAATTACTTCCTCGAGCGCTACCAGCGTCTCTTCAAGCTCAACCTGCTCGCCCAGACCGATCCCGAGAACTTCCTGCTCGAAGATCTCGTCTGCCGCTACGAGTACGAGATTCGCTCCGACTTCATCGGCACGGCCGATCTCGTCCCGATGGGCGGCGCGTACTCGAAGACCTGCCCGGCCATGTGGGACGGCAACGGCGTCGCTGACGCCTGGGAATACACATCGGTCGACACGGACGCCGACGGACTTCCTGACTGGTGGGAGGACCTCTACGGTCTCGACCCGGCGGGCGGCTATGACTGGAACTCCATGGTCGACTGGAACGGCGCTCAGATGCCCGCCTACATCGCCTACACCGTCGACCTCGCGCTCGGCATGCAGCCCGATGGCGAGTACCATCCCGAATACGCCTCGACAGTTGACGCAGACGCCGACAACATCCCCGACTGGTGGGAGAACCTGTTCGGCGTCGCCGGATACGGCGCCGAGGACGACCCCGACAAGGACGGACTTCCGAACTACGCGGAATACCTCATCAGCTTCGGCCCGTATCCGTATGGCATCACGAACGGCTGGGCGTTCATCAGCCCGCTGAACGCCTATTCGACGAAGGCCGACCAGCGTGTGCCGGACTACTATCTCCGTGCGCCCAAGGCGTTCGACGATGGCGGTCGCCACATCAATGCGAATGAATACTACGGCGAAATCGTCACTGACCATGACTTCATGGAAAGCTGGTGGGAGAACAGCTTCCCGCTCGCCTACGTAAACTCGCACGTCTACGATCCTGACAGGGATGTGGATGGCGACGGCTGGGACAACTGGAGCGAGAACCGCGCGGCAACATGGTACGGCACGCTGCTCTCCGACCTGATCACGAAGTATCTCTCTGACGACGTGTCGCTCAAGAACTACCCGCAGCCGGCGATCGGCATCAGGTTCACTTATCCTGAGGGCAACATCCAGGACATCTCCGGGAAGTCGGTCGTTGTCAGGACAATGACCGCTGGCCGTGCAAGGACAGATGCAACGTTTACCATTGTGGCTCCAGAGGCGGCTGAGGTCGGCATGGCTGTATACACCGTAGGGGCATTTATTGATAATAGCACGCCAATACAAGGCTTCTTGCAACCGGGCAATGTGGTTCCAACCTCTTGCTATGTTTACGGCTTGCATCTTTCAAAGGAAGGCGTCAGTTATTGGGGCATTCCGAGATCGATTTATAGGGAGGATGTCCAGTGGCGTGATGGCATAAGGGCGCCAAGTTCCTCTGGCACGTATATAGCTACGACAACATTGACCAGAGCCGATGGGACAGCTGTGGATTGCTGGTATTTCAGAGGAACTTTCCCAGATTATGTCGCAGACGTTCGTTCCTATGGGCGGGATAATGTTATCCTTGATAATCCAGCACTTGACTTTGAAATTGTTGGACGTGCGGTCAGCCGCGACGACGGGCGCATCGGAGACATAATAATTTCGAGCGCTCAGACCACCGATCAAAGCGTGTTTGGCAGCATCAATTTCATAACGGGTGAGTTCACTCTGAATCCGGCGCAGCTTGAGACGGCCGGACTTGAACCTGACGGAATGTTGGTGAAGTTCGAATACACTTATTCGATCAGCACCGAGTGGCCGCAAACGCTGTGGCTCAACAATCCTTCGTCCGGTCGCGTCAGACAGGGTCTCAACACCATTGAGGCGTGGATTGACCTCAATCTTGACGGAGTTTACACGCCTGGCGAGCCATACGGTGTCGTGCGCAATGTCAACGTTGGCTGGCACAAGACGGCCGAGACGGTAATTGAACTAAAGGACACCTCGACTGTAATTCCGCGTTATCTGCTTGCCGACGGCTCGAGCGACCGCGCGGTGGTCAAGGGCATCTCCAGCGGTGTGCTGCCCGCCGAGGCTGCCGCGGGCGGCGAAGGCGGCGGCGCGTCGATTGCTGCGGCCGGCCTGACGGCCGACGTCCTCGTACGTCGTGTCAGCCTGAACGGCCAGCCGAGGGTCGGCGACAAGACGGTGCCTGAGCGCGTGCTCGTCTCGAAGACGGTCGTCCTGGATGACCGCGCCTATCTGACGGAGGCCGACGTCCTCTCGGACGACAAGTTCGATCTCGACTGGAAGTGGCTCGCCAAGGACGCCGAGAAGCTCGGAATCACGGGTGTTGACCTCAAGACGGCCGAGTACGAGATATCCACCACCGCCACGTTGCCCGACGGCAGCTCGACGAACATCGCGTTGTCGACGTTCGTAAACACGTTCAACGCGCAGCGCGTCAAGCCGGCGCCCGTGTCGCCGACGCTTGTATCGCCTGTCTACAGCGCGGCGCCGACTTTCACGTTCACGTCGCCCGACGACACGATGACGGCGTTCCGCCTGCAGGTTTCGACGTCTACGAACGCGGCCGACGTCGTCTACGACTCCGGCATCCGTACTCTGCCAGGCCGTGTCCCGACTGCGGTCGGTACCATCGGCTGCACGTTCACGCCGCAGCTGTATGTGAACGACTCCGTCGCGACGAACGGCGCCCCCGTCTTCGTGGACGGCAGCAACTATTTCTGGCGCGTGACGCTGATGAACGCCAAGTACAACTCGCCTGACGCGGGCTGGGGCGAATGGGCCGAGTTCCAGATGGACGTCGCGAACGAGAACCGCTACCCGAAGCTGCCTACTGGCTACGGCAAGTGTGGCGCAGTTGTCCGCTACTTCGGCCCGGGCGAGGCGCCAGAGGGACAGGTCGTCGTCGAAGTCCATAAGTCGGCCGACTTCGCCGGTCAGCCGCTCGCGCAGCTGCGCGCCGACGTGTCGCAGCTCGACGACATCGACGACATCGACACGGTCAACGCGGCGTTCATGGGCATCGAGCCCGGCGCCGTCTACCTGATGGCCTATATCGACGCGAACAACAACGGTCGCCGTGACGTGAACGAGTCGTGGGGCTATGCCAACTACATCGGCACCGCCCATCTGTCGATCTACACCCCGCGTGACGTAACGGTGACCGACGAGCTCTACCTGACTGGCGAGCCGCCGAAGGTCGTGATCTTCATCGAGGACACCGACATCAACCGCAACGAGATTCCCGACTGCCTTGAAGACGCGGACGTTAGCTCGTCCTCTGCCGCCTCCGGCGACACGGACCGCGACGGCCTTCTCGACGAGGAAGAGCCGAGCTACGCCACCGAGTCGACAATCTGGGATACCGACGGCGACGGCATGCCCGACGGATGGGAAGTCAAGTTCGCCGACCTCGACCCGAACTTCAACGACGCAGTCGAGGCGGCAGAAGGCGACGTGATGGCCTTTGTCAAGCAGGACTGCACGATCGTGACGGTTAGGAACACCGACGGCTCCGATGCCGTCAACTACATCCTGAAGGAAGGCCAGTTGCCGCCTGTCAGGGGAGACTCCATCGACGGGTACTCGCTCTACGTTCCGTACGACTACCCCGTCGTCACGAGCAACGGCGTCGAGAGCTGCTACGGACGCGGCGCCGAGGTGCAGCTCAAGGCGGCGGCCGGCACGACGAACCGCGTCATCGACGTCTCGTCTGGCAAGGTCGTGCTTGTCCACTGGCAGGTGTACGACGAGTTCGGCTTCAATCCTCGGACGGCGAACCCAGTCGCCTTCGCCAACGGAACCGCCGTCAACACCAAGGAGTTCACGGCGCTCGACAAGTATCTGGTCATCCGCTACCTCGAGGCGCTTGGGCTTTGTAGCGAGGACGAGGTCAATGTCAAGGGCCAGTGGGCGCAGTATTCGCTCAGGCCGTTCGACAGCGACAACGATCTCGACGGCATTGCGGACGGCTGGGAGCTCTACGTGATGTTCGGCCATGGCGGCGCTCAGGAACTTTCGATGGAGCCGAGCCCGAAGGTCATCAGCCCGTGGGTCTTCGACGACAGGTCGATGGATCACGACGGCGACAAGCTCGCGGACGTCCATGAGTACGACCGCGGCAACTACCCGACCGATCCCTGGGACGTGGACAGCGACGGAGACGGCGTAACCGACTACTTCGCCTGGAAGTACCATCTCAAGGGCACCGACGGCGTCAAGGACTTCGACGGAGACGGCCTCTCCAACTACGTCGAGTATCTGCTCGCCGAAGTGTTCTCGATAGCCGAATTCTCGCCGGACGACGCCTTCAGCGTGAACCCGAACGTTTCCGACTACTTCTATCGCCTCAACGAGCTCTATGTCGGCGAGATCTTCACGGATCACGATCGCGTCTGGGACGTCTGGGAGTCTGGATACTTCGCCAAGGAGGACGATGTCTCGCCGTATGTCTATGACGAAATGCTCGATCCCGACGGCGACGGGTGGTCGAACTACTCCGAGTTCCAGGCCGGCACTGCGCCGACGAAGCTTGGCTCTCTCAGCGTCGACGCGATCCAGATGGACGAGTACCCGGTGCCGACGATCGAGCTCAAGCTCTCCTACAACGGCAACCAGTCCGTCGGCGACAAGGCAGTCGTCGTCAAGGCGTGGAGCGACCCGAAGCTCGTGACCATTCCCGACGCCGTCTGGACGCTTGGCGGGCAGGGCAACGTCTCGGTCACCGAGAACGGCAACTCCAACATAGTGACCGGCGTCAAGTACTTCGGCATGAACCCGATGCGCGAGATGCTCGTCCACCTCTCGCCCGGTAGCGTCGTCCCCGGATCGGTCAAGTTCGAGTTCAAGGATCTTGCCTGGGTGCTCTACAACGAGCTTACGGAGCAAGGCTACCTCAACGACCCGGTGACCGCTCTCTGGGAGGGCGGAATCATCGACCAGCAGCGCAACGACAACTCCGGACTTGGCGACATCGTCAGCCAGGACGAAACGACCAAGTCGCTCGGCACTATTGACTACGCGACGGGCGAGATGAAGGTAGACTTCGCCGCGTTCTCGGAATACTTCGCCATCGTCGGCGACATTTCCGGGCGAGTCACGGGCAACGGCTGGCTCTCGATCTACAACCTGCAGAAGAGCTATGTCCGCGTCAACTGGCAGTCGAAGCTGATAGCCGGCAGCACGGTCACGACGTACTACCTCTCCGAGGCCGACAAGCGTTCTGCCTCCAACAACTCGCTTGGCCACGTCAAGGAGGGTCTGAACACGTTTGTCGCGTTCTACGATCTCGACGGCGACGGCATGTACACGGCGGGTGAGCCGTACGGCTGCGCGGTCGGCGTCGACGTTGGCTGGAACTATGCCCGCGCCGAGATCGAACTGACCGACACGCATCCGGTCTCTGCCCGTATCTGCTGCATCACAGGCGCGGCCGGCGGCGCCGCGGCGGCCGGCTCGACAGGCGGCGGATCTTCCGACAGCACGCTCGGCCAAAGCGACCGTAAAGTCCTCTGGGGAACCGAGCATGGCGACATTCCCCCGGAGATGCTTCTCGTGAGCCAGGAAACCGGTGGCAAGTATATGCACATCCGCGTCGTCCGTACGCTGATCGACGGCAAGGACTGCACGCTGTACAACGTGCCCGCAAGGGTCGTCCTCGACAAGGAGTATCTCAGCGTCGACAGCGTACGCTACCTCACCGAGGCCGACTTCCTTGCGAACGGAGCGCTTGACATCGACTGGCAGGACCTTGCCAACGACCTCAGCAAGGCCAACGTCAACGGCCTCGCGATTTCGAACGTGACCTATCGCATTGTCATGGGCGAAGGCGACGTCTCGAACTCCGCGACGAACAACTGCGTCGGCGCGTTCAATCGCTGGTTCGACTCGCTGTCCGTCTACAATGCCTCGAAGCCGATCCTCCTTGACGACGACCAAATGATTACCGCCGTCTCGCCGACGTTCAAGTGGGCGATTCCGAACGGGCTTGGCACCTATACGGCGTTCCGCATCGAGATTACCGGCGATGGCTTTGCCTGGGATTCCGGGTTCCAGAGGATGCCGCCGCGCATCATGGATCCAGGCAAGGACTACAAGTGCCACTACGAGTGGACGGCGCCCATTTGCGTGGACGATCTGGTCGCCATCAACGGCAGGACGGCGCGCTTCGCGAACGACAAACGGTACGCCTGGCGCGTGACGCTTGCGAACGCCCGGTTCCGCGAGAACTGGTCGGTGCAGGGGCATTTCCACATGAACGTGCCAGAGCCATCGCGGGAATGTGGCAAGGCCCAAGTGGCCGTCCGCTACTACGGCCCCTCCAATGTCGCAAACGGCTCCGTCATCAGGGTCGAGGCGTTCACGACGCCCGACTTCTCGGGAGAGCCGGTCTCTCGCGGCTATGTGACGAACAAGTCCGACATCGCCTCGGCGGATGCGATCACCGTTGCGAACGCGACGCTTCCTGGGCTCAAGACCGGCAGCTACTACATCCGCGCCTACATTGACACGCTGTCCAACGGCATGCACGAGGGTTGGGAGTCGTGGGGTTGCTACTGCACGCGTGACGTCGCGACTGGCACGATCTACACGCCGAAGAGCGTGACGGTTGGGCCGGAGATCGGCGGGGGCGACATCATCCCTGTCTACATCGATGACTGCGATACCGATCGGGACTGCCTGCCCGATGCGTGGGAATGGGCGTCGAACGGCAATCTCTCGACGTATGGCTCCGCGCAGATCGACCAGACCGCGACGGGTGGCTTTGCGCTGAAGACGTCCCTTGGCCAGAACCTGAGGTCCGGCGGCTCGCCGTCGGGCGGGCTTGCGGTGATGGTTAGCCGCGTGCTCTCGTCGCCGCGCATCGCCGCGCAGATTGTCGGCGTCGACGCGACTGGAACCGACGAGCAGGTCAATGCGACGCTTGCAAACGTCTCCGCCGATGCCGAGGCGACGCCTGTTGCCGTTGCGATCACGGCGATTGCGCTTGACCGCACGGCCGGCACCGTCTCCATCTCGGCCGACACCGAGGGTGCAGCGTCCGGCGACGCGGCGTCGCAGATATACACGATACCAGGCGGCGCCGACACGCTTGAGCTGACTTGCAAGGTCCTGCACCGCGATTCGCTCGACTCTGGCGACTGGACGGTGATCAAGACCGAGAAGGTCACGATCGAGAAGAAGTCCAGGACGTACACGTTCGACCTCGGCTCGTCGCCGATCGACCTCTCGAGCGGGTTCTTCAAGGTTTCTCTGGAAAAATAATTGAGGGGGCGGGCCTTCGGGCCCGCGGGAATACAACGAAATGAAAAAGCAGATAAGGAAAGTTCTCGTAATCAACTCGGGCTCAAGCTCGCTCAAGTATCAGCTCTTCGACATGAAGACGGAGACGCGGCTCGCCAAGGGTCTCGTCGAGCGCATTGGCTGCGGCGGCCCCAAGGACCACGCCGCCGCGCTCGCCAAGGTCGTCGCGGATCTTGGCGACATGGCGAAGGGCATCGACGCAATCGGCCACCGCATCCTCCACGGCGGCGAGGTCTTCAAGGACTCCGCCGTGATGAACAAGGCGAACATGGCTAAGGCGAAGAAGCTCGTCAAGTTCGGCCCCTTGCACATGCCCGCCAACCTCGGCGGCGTCGAGGCGTGCGAGAAGATCTTCAAGGGAGTTCCGAACGTCGGCGTCTTCGACACGGCGTTCCACATTGCGACGATGCCCGACTGCGCGGGAATGTACGCGATCGACCCTAAGTACTACAAGAAGATGGGAATTAGGAAGTACGGCTTCCATGGCACCTCGCACAAGTTCATCACCCAGGCCGCCGCGAAGTTCCTTAAGAAGCCGCTTGCGAAGGTGAATCTCGTCACGTGCCATCTCGGCAACGGCTCGTCTCTCGCCGCGATCAAGAACGGCGGCGTCGTAGATACGTCGATGGGGCTCACTCCTCTCGCCGGCATGGTGATGGGGACGAGGTGCGGCGACATCGATGCCGCGGCGGTTCTCTCCATCATGGAGGCCGAGAAGCTCACGCCCGCCCAGACCGACACGCTGCTCAACAAGAAGTCGGGGCTTCTCGCGCTTACCGGCTCGAGCGACTGTCGCGACATCTGCACGATGGCCGACAAGGGCAACAAGCAGGCCGAGCTCGCGCTTGAGATGCTCGCCTACCGCGTCGCGCTCTACATCGGCGCGTACAACACAGTCATTGGCGGTGCGGACGCCATCATCATGACAGGCGGCATCGGCGAGAACTCGAAGGAGGTGCGCGAGAGGATCATCCGCCGTCTCGGCGCGCTCGGCATTAAGCTCGACCCGAAGGCCAACAAGGTCCGCGGCGAAGTCAAGATCATCAGCGCGAAGGGCTCGAAGATCCCCGTTGTCGTCATCCCCACCAACGAGGAGCTCATGATTGCTCGTGACACCGTGAAAGTGCTGGGAAAG
Organism: uncultured bacterium; assembly: GCA_902801025.1. Classification (GTDB taxonomy): domain Bacteria; phylum Verrucomicrobiota; class Kiritimatiellia; order RFP12; family UBA1067; genus UBA1067. The sequence continues at coordinate 37,034 of CADCGZ010000001.1, forward strand.
TGAAATCGACCCTAAAGGACTCTAAAAGACTCTAAAAGACACTAATTGACCCTACTGCTATGAACGCAATCAAGAACATCATTGAAAAGGCCTCGAAGCTGAACGGAACGGTCGTTCTCCCCGAGGGCATGGACCCCCGCGTCATAACCGCCGCGTGCGCTTGCGTCGACCGCAAGATCGCGACGCCCGTCGTTCTCGGCACTCCCGCGGAAATCGCCGACGCAGAGGCGAAGGCCGGTCTCAAGCTCGCAGACCGCGGCATCAAGACGATTGACTATACGCAAGGCGACGCGGAACTCGAAGCCGCGTATCTCGAAGCGTGGAACGCAAAGGAGTCGAAGAAGCCGGCCGAGAAGCAGAAGATCATTGACCTCGCCGCAGCGCAGAAGACGCTCCGCACGAAGCGCATATACTTCGGCGGCATGATGGTTAAGCTTGGTCGCGTCAACGGTCTTGTCGCGGGTTCGATCGCCTCGACTGGCGACATGCTTCGCGCGGCGTTCCACACGCTTGGCACGCAGAAGGGCGTCAAGACGGCGTCGAGCTGCTTCATCCTCGACCTCAAGACCCCGACGGCGTCGGGCGACGAAGTGCTCGCGTTCGGCGACTGCGCGGTTATTCCCGATCCGACGGCCGAACAGCTCGTCGACATCGGCCTTGCTACGGCGCAGACCTACCGCGACCTCACCGGCAAGGAGCCGCGCGTCGCGTACCTCTCGTTCTCCACAAAGGGCTCCGCGGCGGGTCCGCTCGTCGAGAAGGTCCAGAAGGCCGTCGAGCTCGCAAAGCCCCGCTTCGAGGAAGCCGGCATCAAGATGGATGGCGAGCTGCAGTTCGATGCGGCGATCGTCCCTGCGACCGGCAAGCAGAAGAACCCGAACGGCGCCGTGCAGGGCGACGCGAACGTCTTCATTTTCCCTGACCTCAACGCAGGCAACATCGGCTACAAGATCGCGCAGAGAATCGGTGGCGCCGACGCCATCGGGCCGAACCTCCAGGGACTCGCCAAGGCGATGAACGACCTCTCGCGCGGCTGCTCCGCCGAGGACATCGTTGGAACCATCTGTGTAACGCTGCTTCAGTCGACGACAAAGTGACAGACAACAAGATGATCGAGCGCGCGAAGCAAGTCTTCGCAGTTGAGATCGAGGGTCTCGAGAAGACCCGCGACTCTCTCGGTGCATCTTTTGTCAAGGCGGTCCGGCTCATTCTCGACACTGTCGCGGACGGCGGCATTGTCGTCGTCTCCGGCGTCGGCAAGAACCTCCACATCGCCGAGAAGATGAGCGCCATCTTCTCTTCGACTGGCACGCGTTCGATCGTCCTCAATCCCGTGCAGGCGATGCATGGCGACCTCGGCATGGTCTCCGCGAAGGACGTCCTTATCGCGCTTAGCTTCTCCGGCGAGTCGGCCGAGGTCAACAACTTGATTCCCGCGATCCGCCGTCACGGGCTCAAGGTCATTTCGATGACTGGCCGCCCCGACTCGACGCTTGCGCAGATGAGCGATATCCACATCGAGATTCCGTGCGGCAAGGAGGCGTGTCCGTTCGGCATGGCGCCGACGAACTCGACGACGGCGACGATGGCGATGGGCGATGCGCTCGCGATGGTGATGATCGACGCGCAGAAGTTCCCTGTCGAGGACTACGCGATGAACCATCCGGCGGGCGCGATTGGCAGGGCGCTTGTCATGAAGGTGACGGATGTCATGCGCTCGGGCGAGCGGCTTGCGAAGGTCGGCCCCGAGGCGACCGTTCTCGATGCGCTGATGGCGATGACGAAGGCGCAGGGCGGCAGTGCCATTGTCGTGGACGCGAGCGGCAAGCTGCTCGGCATCTTCACCGACGGTGACTTCCGCCGCATCATGAGCGAGAGGGGCAAGTTTGGGTCAAATAGCGTCGGTGTAGAGTCTGGTAGTGTCGGCAAGACCCTGAGCGACTCTAATTCGCCCCTAAGCGACGCTAAAGGACCCTATTCGACCCTAAGCGACGCTAAAGGACCCTATTCGACCCTAAACGACCCTATCTCCCTCTACATGACCAAGTCTCCGCTCTTCGTCTACGACGACGCGTATGCTGCGGAGCTCCTCAAGATCTTCGAGAGAAAGCGCATCGACGACCTGCCGGTGTGCGACAAGTCTGGCCGGGTGGTCGGACTCGTGGACATCCAAGACCTGCCAAAGATGAAAGTATTGTGATTAAAATAAGCCACAAAGAACAGGAGAAAACAGGAGAATGGGAAAGAAAGAACGTAATATCACCTATTTGGTGATGAGGGATATTGAAATCGGTGCTGTTGAAATGTCAAATTGCCGAGACAATACCTCCTGTATCTCCTGTTCTTTGTGGCTAAACGATGGCGAGACCTGGGGCAACAGAGGAATTTAAGTTAAACCAAATAGGAAAGGAACAACAAAATGAACAAGAAGCTTATGACATTTTCCATTGCGATGCTTGCTGTTGCAGTGGCGTTTGCCGCCCCCAGGACTTCGAAGAAGCCGGTGGCCACTGACGACGATGCGCCTACGACTGGCAAGGAGGCGAAGATCATGCTCGACCAGTTCCCGAAGCTTGGCCGCCAGTCCACTCTTTCGGCGCCGGCCCTTCAGGGCGGCTCGATTATCGGCGCATGCTATACGAAGCCGCGCAAGTGGATCGTCCTTGAGGCGAAGTATACGACTTTCGTGAAATGGCAGGACCAGCTCACCTTCACTTGGCACGTCCTCCTCGAGACGAAGAGCGCGACCGAGAACAAGGGCAACAAAGAAGGGCTCGCCCCCTATTCCTACTTCACGGCCTCCACGACCTACCAGAACATTCCGCAGGGTTCGCATGCGGCGTCCGTATGCCTGCATCCGTCCTACCTCGAACGCTACGGCGAGGCGAAGGCCATCGGTCTCGTCATCACCAACGCGAAGGGCGAGATTCTGCAGGGCGACAGCGAGAGCGAGATCAACGGAATCGCCAAGCACACGAAGTGGTGGGAGAACCAGGACATCATGAACAAGCAGCAGGCCGACGGCAAGCCCATGATCGAGCGCCGCCAGGGGCTTATGGATCGCTCGAAGACGATCTGGGCCCTTGTGAACCCGAACGACTACGAGCAGGTCGCGCAGTAATGGGGTAACGGGGAACGGGAACCGGGTAACGGGGAACGGGGAACGGGTAACGGGAACGGAAACTTTCTATGGCTAAACGATACCTAACATTAGACATCGGCGCTTCCGCGGTGAAGCTTGCCGAATACGAAGGCGGGAAAGGCGGCCTGACGCTCGTCAACTACGGCATCGCCGCCCTCGCCGCTCCACTCGACGCCGGCAACGCGGGCGCGCTCCTCTCGCCGGCGCTCCTCGAGATCGTCCGCGAGAAGGGCATCAAGCCGGGTCCAGTCGCCATCTCGATTTCCGGGCAGATGGTGTTCCCGCGCTTCGCGTCCATCGCGGCCGCCGGAGGTGCGGACCGGTTCGACCAGATGGTCCGTTTCGAGATCGAGCAGAACATTCCGTTCCCGATCGACGAGATGATCTGCGACAGGCAGGTTCTCGGCGACAACGAAAACGGCGAGAAGAACGTGATGATCGTCGCCGCGAAGATCGACCAGGTCGAGGACATCGTGGCCGCCGTGCGTGGCGCGGGATTCACGCCGGAGCTCGTGGACGTCGCGCCGATCGCCCTCACGAACGTGCTTCGCCACGCGGGCGCCGCAGACGGCGGGTGCTGCGTCGTCCTCGATATCGGCTCCAAGACGACGTCGCTCGTGATCGTCGACGGCGACAAGCTCTACAACCGCTCGATCCCCGTCGCGGGCAACACGATCACGAAGGAGATATGCTCCGCGCTCGGGTGCACGCCGGAGGAGGCGGAGGAATACAAGCGCGCCGCCGCGTACGTCGCCCTCGGCGGTGTCGTAGAGGACGAGGACGCGACGCGCGACCGCGTGTCCAAGGTCTGCCGCGCGGTGATGACGCGCCTTCACGCCGAAGTGTCGCGTTCGATCAACTTCTACCGTTCGCAGCAGGGCGGGAGCGTCCCCGTGAAGCTCTACATCACGGGCGGCACCGCGCTTCTTCCGCAGCTTGACCGCTTCTTCGCCGAAAGTCTCCAGCTCGAAGTCGAGTACGTTAATCCGTTCGACGTCGTCGGCGTCGGCCCCAGGATCGACGCCGAGGCGCTTGAGGGCGATGCAACGCAGCTCGCGGCGACGGTCGGCCTTGCCCTTCATCTGGCAGGCCACGCGACGTTTGCGATAAATCTCCTGCCGCCCTCTTTGGTGAAGGAACGCGCCGACATCGCGAAGATCCCGTTCGTGGCCGTTGGCGCCGTATCGCTTGTCGCGGCACTTGTGCTCGTGATGCTCGCCGCCAACAAAGGCGCCGCCGAAGCGGAGGCCAAGAGTTCGGCTGTCTCGGCCGAGGTGTCGCGTCTCCGCTCCGTGGAAGCCAAGGTCAAGGAAGCGATTGCGGAAGAGGAGCAGGTTACCGCCAAGGCGGACTCGTTTAAGGCGCTCTTTGCGAAGCGCAGTCTTCCCGTAGCGAAGATCATGGCGATTCGCTCCGCCCTCGGCAACGAGATGTGGATCGAGAAGTGGGAGGGCGACCGCATCACCGTTCGCGGCTGGGCGGACGACCTCAAGACGCTCGTCTCGCGCACGAAGACGGGCGGCTCCACGGCCGCGCAGATAATCGAGGCCCGGCTCAAGGGGTCGCCGGTGGTTGATCCGGCGTCAGTCAAGATCGAGTCGATGACCGATGTCGGCAAGGACGCTGCGCTCAAGCAAATCGTCGTCGTCGCCAAGTTCAAGTTCGGGAAGGGAGAAGAGCGATGAACCTGTCCAAGAACCAGATAGTGATGCTCGCGATAGGCGGAGTTGCGCTTGTCGCCTCGGCCGTGCTTGGATATTTCGCATTTAGCGCCTACTCCGCGAAGTCCGAGGCGGAGGATGCTTTCGAAAGCGATTCCGCCGCGGTTCGCGCCTTGCTCGGCGCCGCGATAAGCCCAGACGCCGCGAGCACAAAGGCGGTGAAAGACAACAGCGCCGCCCTCGCGGGCTGGACGGAGGCCGCGCTTTCGACGGCTTCGGCAGGCGACCGCGTCGTCGAAGCCGACGTCAACGAGGCCGCCTTCAAGCAGAAGCTCGTCGACGAGGCTCGCGCCCTTTCCGCTCTCCCCGGCGGCGTCGATGGCAAGATCGTCAAACCCGACTTCGCGTTCGGCTTTCCCGATTTCGTGACGGGCGACAAACTTCCCGAGAGGGAGAAGCTTCCGCAGCTCCAGCGCCAGTGGGCCGACATCCGCACTGTCGTCGAGGCGCTCGCCGACTGCGGAATCGTGGAGATTGTCAGGGTCGAGCCAATCCTTGCGAAGCAGCCCCAGGCCAGCGAGCAGCAGAAGGACGCGAAGACGAACAGGCGTCAGCGCAGGCGGAAGGACGCCGAGGAGGCGAAACCCGCCTATACGGAGGAGAAGTACGCAATCGACTTCCGTGCGAAGCCGGCGGCGCTTGTCAAGGTCGTAAACGCGTTTGCGACGTCGCAGCGTTTCCTCGTCGTCGAGACGCTGGACTTTGCGCGCGAAGGCGACATGATCGGCAAGGCCCTCGGCGAGGGCGACAAGAGGGGCGCGTCCGAGCAGCAGTCCTCGCGTCCGCGGCGGAGGCGCCGCGGCGAGCAGACCGGATTCGGGGAGGAGAAGCCGGCCGAGGGCGCCGAAGAGCCGGACAATGGCGTCGTGAACGATCCCGAGAAGGAGGAGCCGTTCCTCGTGCATGCAGTTGTTGCGACGTATGATTTCGGTTTGGCGGTGAAGCCAGTCGTAGGCGAGAGCGCCGAGCTCCCTGCGGCCGAGGGCGACGCCGAGGGAGTCAAGGAAGAGAAGGAGGGCGAGGAATGATCTCCAGGAATGCCGAAGGCGGCTTTTTCGCCGCACATTGGGACTGGCTTGTGGCAGCGGTCGGAGTCGCTGCGCTCGTTGTCGGTGTGGTGCTTTTCGTGATGACGGGCGGCGGCGATCCCGATGAGAACGCGAGAGTGGCCGTCGACCGGCTGAAATTGGCCAAGCGCTCCGAGACCGGTGTCAAGCCCGTGGACATGTCGCAGTACGAGCGTGCGCTCCAGTTTGCCGTCAAGCCGGCGACGATTTCCGAAATCGAGGATGCGGGCGGGAACTTCCTCGTTTCCGAGCGGCGCGTGTTCTGCAAGTCCTGCAAGAAGCCAATCAAGGACGGCTCGAAGACCTGCCCGTTCTGCGGCGAGGCCCAGCCAGAGCCCGAGAAGGTCGTGGTCGACTCCGACGGCGACGGACTGCCCGACTGGTGGGAGGAGAAGTACGGGCTTGATGTTACGCAGAACGACGCCGATGCGGATAAAGACGGCGATGGCTTCACCAATGCCGAGGAGTATGCGGCGGGAACGGATCCGTCCGACAAGAACTCGCATCCGGACTACTTCGATTCGCTTAAGCTCGTGCTTCCGCTGAAGGAGACGGTCCTCCCGTTCTACCTGCGCTCGTACATGAAGACCCCGAACGGAATGAAGCTCGAGTTCTTCGATCCGAAGCGCCGCAACGACTACGGGAAGAACGGATATCGCTACTCCGTGCTCGTCGGCGAGGCGATCGGCGACACTGGCTTCACCGCTAAGGCGTTCGAGCAGAAGGAAAAGAAAGTCAAGATCAAGGGCTCTAACGTCGAGCGCGCCGTCGATGTCTCGGCCGTGACGATCGTTCGCAAGAAAGACGGCAAGGAACTCGAGCTTGCGCTCGACGAAAAGCGCAAGCCGGTAGACGTGCAGGCGACGCTCGAATTCAGCCGCGGCGAGACGAAGACCTTCGTCGTTGTGCCGGGCGGGACGATTGATTTGTACGGAAACAAATACAAGGTTATGGACGTGAAAAGAGTCGAAAAGGGTGCAAAGGTCACTCTTGAAGACGTGCTACTCGGCAAAATTCGTACTGTAGAGACCCTTGAACAGTGAGAAGAATTAGGATATAATACACAATGCAAAACATTAGGAGCATGTTCGATATGACGAACCTCAGGACATACGTCGCGCTGACGGCGACCATCGCTTTCATCGCGCTCGGCCAGAGCATGAACGCGCAGGACGATCTTGACGATCTGCTTGCCGACCTCGAAGGCGAGGCCCCCGCAGCGACACCAGCCGCGCCTGCACCAGCCGCCGAGGAACCGGCACCGGCGCCCGCAGCTGAAGAGCCTGCGCCAGCGGCCGAGGAACCGGCACCGGCGCCCGCAGCTGAAGAGCCTGCTGCCGAGGAGCCCGCACCGGCGCCAGCCGCCGAGGAGCCCGCGCCTGCTGCCGAAGAACCGGCACCAGCACCTGCGGCTGAAGAGCCCGCTGCTGAGGAGCCCGCACCTGCTGCTGAGGAGCCGGCGGCCGAGGAGCCTGCACCTGCAGCTGAAGAGCCCGCACCTGCTGCCGAAGAGCCGGCGGCCGAGGAGCCTGCACCTGCAGCTGAAGAGCCCGCGGCTGAGGAGCCCGCTGCCGAGGAGCCTGCACCCGCGCCAGCGGCTGAAGAGCCCGCTGCCGAGGAGCCCGCGCCCGCTGCCGAAGAGCCCGCGCCCGCGCCTGTGGCTGAGGAACCTGCTGCCGAGGAGCCTGCAGCTGAGGAACCTAAGGCTGATGACAAGAAGATTGATGATACGCTTAGTCTTCTCGACGAACTCGAGGCCGAGGAGCCCGTCGCAACCGATCAGATCGGGGAGGCGGGCGTCTCGCCCGCGCCGGCGGCCAAAGCCGACGAACCGCTTCCAGAGCCCGTCGCTGCGACTGAAGCCGTCGAACCGGCTTCTGCTGCCGAGTCGGAAGAATCGGCCGTAAAGCAGCGGCTTCAGAACAGGAAAGACGGCGGTCTCATCGGCGAGATCCTGACGGTTGAAAAACTGCGTCGCGAGGCGATGGACACCCAGGCGATGCGCGAGATTTCGGAGGCCCGCGCTGCGATGACCAGTGGCGAGTATGCCGAAGCCGTCCGTCACTATGGCATTGCCGCTAAGCTCCTGAACGACAGTGAGAAGTCCAAGATCTTCAAGGCCGAGTGCACTGAAGGCATTGCCGAAGGGCTTTACAGGGCCGCGCTCGAGGAAGAGCGCACCGGTCGCCGCGCGCGTGCGATAAAGTACATGGAGAAGGCCGTCGACCTTCGCCACCCGAAGGCCCGCCGCCAGCTTGAGGCCTGGCTTTCCACTGTAGACCCCGATGCCCTCAAGACCGATGTCTCCGAGATTTCGCATCGTCGCAACGATGCCGACTACAAGGCCCGTCGCGAAATCGAGCGCCGCCACCTGAAGCGCGCCAGTCAGTTGCTTGCCCAGCGCGAGATCGACCGCGCGCTCGACGAGTGCGAGCTTGTCCTCGTGAAGGACCCCTACAACCAGGAGGCCCTTCGCCTCAGGGACTCCATCGTCCGGAAGAGCGACGTCATTCTCAAGAAGGAGCGCGAAGTCGCCCGCGAGAAGTGGATAGCCGACGTCGACAAGGCGTGGCGTCCGAACTACGCCACCGACGCCAAGGACCGCGACGACAAGAAGGGTGCCACCATAAAGGCCAAGCCCGACCCCAACAACAAGGAGCGCACGATCGAGCAGACGATCATCCAACGCATGAAGGAGATGCGTCTCCCGGCGATTTCGTTCAAGCCGCCGGCGACGATCATCGACGCGGTCGAGTATTTCCGCGGCGCTTCGAAGGACTTCGACCGTCCCGAGATCCCGCTTGAGCAGCGCGGCTTCAACTTCGTCCTCAAGACGCCCGAGGCCGTTCGCATGAAAACGGCCGCAGCGGCGGGCGAGGATGCTGATGACTTCTCCGACACTGGTTCCGACGAGGCGGCGGATGCCGGCGGGCCGCTTGGCGTTCCTGTCATCCCGATGATCACCGCGAGCGACATCACGTTCTACGACGCCCTCAAGCTCGTGTGCGAATCCGTCGAGTACAAGTTCACCGTGCAGGGTCCGATCGTCATGGTCATGCACAAGGACATGTCGGTCGAGGAACTCGTCACGCGCTCCTTCCCGGTTCTCTCGTCCTTCACCGAGAAGATGGAAAGCGCGAAGGGCGACATCACGACGATGCGCTCGAGCAATAGCGGCTTCGGCGGCGCATCGCGCAAGAACGACGACGGCGAGGAAAACGAAGAGCGCGACTGGAAGGAGTTCTTCTCGCTCCTCGGCGTCAAGTGGCCCGAGGGCAGCTCGATCTTCTACGTGAAGACCGTCGGCCGGCTCTTCGTAAAGAACACCCAGGAGAACCTCGCCGAGTTCGAGAACGTCCTCGCCCAGCTCAACCAGCAGGTCACGCTCGTCGAGATCGAGACGAGGTTCATCGAGGTCTGCCAGGACGACCTGACCTCTCTCGGTTTCGAATGGATTCTCAACAGCGACTATTCACTTGGCCTCAACAAGCACCTCGGTAGGGCGCTTGGCATTCGTGGCGGCGCGTTCAGCGGTCTCGGCGGTGAAATTGGCACTGGCAGTTCCTCCACTTCGACTACTGGCGGCGATACGACGACTATCACGACGCAGGCCGGCGGGATTATCACTTCCCAGGGTACGGGCACTGCGGTTTCCGGGGGCAGCAGCTCTGGCACTGCGTCTGCTTTGTCGCAAGACGCTTCTTGGGTGCGTAGCTCTGGTGCAAAAAGGAACATTGGCATCAATTCGGTTGACGGTGAGACTTATGCAAGCGGGCATCGATATCTCTCGGATGTCGGGAATCATATTTCCGGTGAATCGAAGTCGACAAATGATCGCTTTATGCGGCTGAATGCCTTCCTTGGCAGTGCCGACCTCTCGATGATCCTGCACATGCTTTCGCAGCGCAGCGACACCGATCTCCTCTCTGCTCCGAAGGTGCTGACGCGTCCGGGCGAAGAGGCCGTCATGAAGGTCGTGACGGAGTACATCTACCCGACCGACTACGACGTGCAGCTCCAGTCGAGCTCTTCCGGCAGTTCGGGCAATTCGGGCGGCAGCCAGTCGGCCATTCTCGCCGTCGTTGAGCCCCAGAGCTTCACGATGCGCGAAGTGGGCGTCATACTCCAGGTCACCCCGACCCTGACTGACGACGGCAACGTCGTTGACCTCGAGCTCAACACCCAGGTCGTCGACGAGCCGACATGGAAGAACTACGGCATGAGGATCCCGTTCACGGGCAATGCCTCGGCCGGCAATCTCACGATCGGAATAGGCGACGGGCCGTTTGCGGAACAGGGCTACACGCCGTCTGCCGCTGTAATGGAGCGCATTGTCACGCGCTATTGGGAGGCGGTCGCCAACATGTTCGAGAACCTCTCAGGCGGCAACCAGAACATTACCTACTACGATGCACCGATGGAGCAGCCGTTCTTCCACGTCCGGTCCGTCGATTCGAAGATAAGCGTGTATCCTGGGGCGACGATCGTCATGGGCGGCCTTATCACCGAGGCCCGCAAGGCGATGGACGACAAGATTCCGTTCCTTGGCGACATTCCGTTCCTCGGACGCTTCTTCCGCAGCCATTCCGAGCAGACCTCGAAGCGCAACCTCCTCATCTTCGTCACGACCCGCATCGTCGACGGACGTGGTCGTGAGATGCACAACGATGGTTTTGAGATCTCCGATCAGTCCGCTGGTGCCGACGCGAAGGAGGCGCCCGAGATGCCGGCTAATTAAGGGTCAGACCCCTCTGACACAGTAGCTGACACAGCTAAAGCTGCGGTCAGCTACTGCAGTCAGAAAGGTCCGACCCTCTAAAAACATGAAAGTCGCACTAACGGGAGGGATTGCCTGCGGCAAATCCCTCCTTTCTAAGTTTTTGAATGAGCTCGGCGTCGAGACGCTTGACGCCGACGATGTCGTGCACGAGTTTCTCCCCGACCCCGAGGAGCGTCGCCGCATCGCGGCTGAAGTCTTCGCCGACCCCGAGAAGCGCCGCGCACTCGAGGCGAAGATACATCCAGTCGTCAAAGAGAAAATTGACGCTTGGCTTGACAGGACGAGCGGGACTAACAGGACCACCGGGACAGACGTGACAAACGGGACTATCGCCTGTCCCGTTAGTCTCGGTGGTCTCGTCTGTCCTGTTCGTGTCGCTATAATTCCGCTTTTGTTTGAAGCACACTGGGAGAAAAATTTTGATATAATATGTTGTGTCGCTTCCACACGCGAGAGCCAGATCGAACGTATGACGGCGACGCGGGGGATGACGCTTGCGGAGGCCGAAGCCCGTCTTGCGGCACAGATGCCAGTCGAGGAAAAGGCCAAGCGTTCGCACTACGTCATTCATAACAACGGCACAGCCGATGAACTTCGCGCAGAGGCGCAAAAATTCGTCGCCTGGTTGCATGAGCAGAAATCCAATTAATTGCGGTATTCAACATGGCGAAGAAGTTTTTAACGCAGAGTAGCGGAGTAGCAGAGTAGCAGAGTTGTTTTGGGCCGCGCAAGCGCGGGGTCTGGGGTGCAACCCCAGCATCAACATCCTCTGCGTCTCTGCGTTAAAAATCAATTCCCCAACTTGAAATTCTACACGATCTACATGTTCTACACGGCTAAAAAAGATAGATAAGATTATGGCAGAAGAACTCGATGTGTTTGCGAGCGCCGTCACCAAGAGCGCCGCGCCGAAGCCCCAGCAACCCCAGCCGCCGCAGCAGGGGGGCAGCGGCAATAATGGCCAGAAAAAGCGGTTCCACAACCGCGGCGGCAAGAACTTTAACCGCGGTGGCGGCAAGCCGAACAACTCCCCGATTCGCGGCGCGAACGGCGAGGAGAGCGTAAATCCGCTTCTCAACGCCCCGCTTCCGACGGAACAGCGAGTGCAGGAGGTCGACGCCCCCGCGAACCCGAACCGCAATCCCGACCTCCCGGAGTACCGCCTCGCCGACATCCAGACGTGGACTGCGCCGGAGATAGTCGAGCGCATGATGCCCGGCGCCGATCCCGAGGAGCTCGGCACCTACCGCAAGCACGAGCTCATCTTCGCCGCTATACGCAGATATCTCGCGAACGGCGGCGCGGTGCTTGCCTCCGGCTGCCTTGAGATCGTCCGCGAAGGGCACGGCTTCTTGAGGTCCGCGAAGAACAACTTCCTCGCATACCCCGAGGACGTCTTCGTCACGCAGCAGCAGATCCGCCGCCATGCACTCAGGACGGGCGACATAGTGGAGGGCCCGATCCGCGATCCGCGCGACCGCGACCGATTCTTCTGCCTCGGCAACGTCGCGACGGTCAACGGCAAGGAGCCGTCCGTCGCCGCCCGCGTCATACACTTCGAGAACCTGACCGCCACGTTCCCGACGCGGCGCATCATCCTCGAGACCGACCCGAAGGAGTTCTCGACGCGCGTCGTCGACCTCTTCACGCCGATCGGCTTCGGACAGCGCGGCCTCATTATCGCGCCGCCGCGCGTCGGCAAGACGGTTCTTCTCCAGAAGATGGCCAATGCGATTTCCAAGAACTACCCCGAGGCGATGCTCATCATCCTTCTCATCGACGAGCGCCCCGAGGAAGTCACCGACATGCAGCGCAACACGAAGGCGATGGTGCTTTCGTCTACGTTCGACGAAGAACCTCAGCACCACGTGAGCGTCACCGAGATGGTCCTCGAGATGTCGAAGCGCCAGGTCGAGAATGGGCGCGACGTGATTATTCTCATGGACTCGCTGACTCGCATGGCGCGCGCCTACAACACGGTGCAGCCGCATTCCGGCAAGATCCTGACAGGCGGCGTCGACGCGCTCGCGATGCACAGGCCCAAGAGGTTCTTCGGCGCGGCAAGAAACATCGAGGGCGGCGGCTCGCTCACAATCATTGCAACAGGCCTCGTCGACACGGGTTCCAGGATGGACGAGGTCATTTTCGAGGAATTCAAGGGCACCGGCAACATGGAAATCGTCCTCGACCGCGGGCTTGCGGACAAGCGCATATACCCGGCGATCGACATCGACAAGTCCGGGACGCGCAAGGAAGACCTCCTTCTGGATCCGGTCGAACTCGAGAAGACGTGGGGCATGCGCCGCATCCTTTCCGACGCAGGCCCCGAGAGCGCGATGAAGTCGGTGTTGAACTCGCTCAAGAAGACAAAATCCAATCCAGAGTTCCTGCTTGCCCTCGACCTCAAAAACCTCTAAACGGGAGGAAAAGCCATGAAGAAGATCCTTGCATTGATCGCTTCGGCGTGGACCGCGCTCGCGGTTGGCGCCGCCGTTCAGCTGACAGCGTCAGTCTATGACGACGATACAGGCGGAACCTACACGGGAAGCGGGGTTTTCGTGGAGGTGACATATTCATGGTGGCAGGGCGAGCGACAGGAGACGGGGGTTGACGATGTATCTGTCACGATAGGCGAATACAACAGCGCGAGCTACGCTATTGTCCGCGGTTGCATCACGAACGAGAACATCGACCGCGACAAGTGCAAGTGGGAAGTCGTCAGCGACAGTTCCAATCTCGGCTTTGCAGAGGATGCCAATGGCGCGGACCTTGCGGCTGGATATCTCACCAATCGCGTAGTTGGCGTGCGTGCGGACGGGACCGGAACGTATGGCAAGGCGGCGATAGTCCTGCATGTCGCGCGGCGGCACTGCACGTTGACGTACAACGCAAACGGCGGCAATGCCTCCGGACTGCCTGGCGCCGTCGAGATTGTCAGCGGCGTATCGACGCGGCTTACATCTGTGGTTCCTACGCGTTCTGGCTATGCGTTTGGGGGATGGTCGAAGTCCGCTACCAGCATTTCGGCAATGTACAGCCCTGGGGCTTCGGCGACGTTCTCGGAAGACACGACGCTTTATGCAGTTTGGGTCGCCAACGACTACTCGGTTGCCTTCAACGCCAATGGCGGCACGGGTACAATGGCTACGCAGGCGATGACCTATGGGACGCCTACAAGTCTTTCCATCAACGCGTTCACGCGGCCTGGATATGCGTTTGCAGGGTGGTCGTTGACGGCAGACGGCGAGGTCGCATACACCGACGGGGCCGCAGTTACCGGAATCGCGACTGGTTTAGGCGAGACAGTCATGCTCTATGCCGTCTGGACCCCCGAGGAATATCTGCTGACGGTAGATCCAAATGGCGGCGTCTATAAAGGGAGTTCGGAGACAACGGCCTTGTCGCCATCGATCAAGTATGACACGAAGCTGTGGAACAACATTGGCGCAGCGACTCGGACCGGCTATGCGCTCAGGGGATATTACGCCGACCGCGAAGGCGAGACGCGCGTATACGATGAAAAGGGCAAGAATGTCGCTGCTGGCGGCTATTGGTCTGCGGCGTATTCGAATGGCGTCTGGAGATGTCTGGGCGACCTGAAGGTCTATGCGCTGTGGTTGCCTGTCGTCTACAAGGTTTCCTTCAACGCCAATGGTGGCAATGGCACGATGCCGGCGCAGCAGCTGACTTATGACGCGAAAACCGCGCTGACTTTGAATGCCTTTACCCGCACGGGGTTTGCTTTCGCCGGCTGGGCGCAGTCCGCCGATGCGGACAAGGCGAGCTACGCCGATGGTGCGGAAGTCCTGAACCTGGCCGACACTGCCAATGCGACTGTCGCGCTCTATGCCGTCTGGGAGGCGAGTCGCTACTATGTCGCCTTTGCCGCGAACGGCGGCAAGGGAACGATGAACGCGCAGAACGCGACTTATGGAGTCGAGACCGACCTTGAAACAAACGCATTTACAAGGGTGGGGTATGCATTCGGTGGCTGGGCAAAGACGCCAGGCGGGGCCGCTGTCTATGCTGACGGAGCGTCCGTTTCAAATCTGACGGACGTCGCCGACGCTACCAACACTCTATATGCCGTGTGGAAGGCCAATGACTATTCCGTCGCCTTTTACGCGAACGGCGGCACGGGGAAGATGGATCCGCAGAATGCGACTTACGGGAAGGCGCTCGTCCTTGAGCCCAATACCTTCAGCCGGACGGGTTACGAGTTTGGTGGATGGAAGGCGACGGACGGGTCGATATACGTAGACGGCGCGACCGTCTCTAACTTGACGACGATCGCCGGCGCCGCAGCTCCGCTCTATGCAGTCTGGACTCCAAAATCGTACGACCTTTCGTTTGATGCTGACGGCGGCACAGGCGAACTCGCCCCCCGTACGGTTTCCTACGACTCCGCGTATGGCGATTTGCCGACGCCGACTCGTCCTGGCTACGATTTCGTCGGATGGTTTGACGAGTCCGGCAAGGAGGTTACGAAGGATACGCGTGCAAAGTCGACGAGCGCAGGGACATTGAAGGCCCGCTGGGCATCGATCGCCTACAACGTAGTCTTCGACGCGAATGGCGGTGAGGGGTGGAAGGAACCGTTCGAGGCAATCTGCCGCTACGACGAGACGCTCACGCTGCCGGACGAGACCTTCGTGCGCGCGGGCTATACATTAGACGGATGGGATTGCGGCGGAACCAATTATGTCTGCGGCGCCATCGTGTCCAACCTGACGACGGCGGCAGGCGGCCGCGTCACATTTGCCGCGCAATGGAAGCCGGTTGTCTACAATGTCGTCTTCGACGGAAACGGCGGAACATGTGAAACCAATTCGGCTTCGTCCGTCACGAATGTAGTGACATACGGCGAGGAGCTTGAAGTGCCGGCGTTTGTCCGCCTCGGCCGCGTTCTCAACGGATGGAATTGCGCGGACGCAGCCTATCCTACCAACGCCGTAGTGTCCAACTTGACGGCGACGGCTGGCGGGACAGTGAAGATGAGGGCCAATTGGAATCTTGGCCCCAACGATTTGTCGGAGGCGCTGGATATTGACAACCTTGTGTTTGAGAACGACGGCGGAGCGTGGACTGTCCGAGATGATGCCGCCGCCGTGAGCGGCACATGCATCGCCGTGACGGGAGACGGCGTAACGAATGAAGTCGCCCTTGCGACGGAGACAGACAGTGGCGGTACGATTAGCTTCTGCTGGAAGTTTGCCAGCGTAGATTCCACATCGGCAGCGTTTGGGTTTAGACTTTACGATTCTACGGAGGGCAAGACCCTCTGGTCTACAAACTATTCTCGGGACACGGCTTCGACAAGTCCGTTTTACGCGGATTATTCGCCTCATTGGGAGCCGTTTTCCACCAACATTGTTGCGGATGGCATTCATAAGCTTCAATGGGAAATAACGGAATCGCATTCCGGCACCGACGACGAAGGCATAATGCTTGACCATGTGACATGGGAGCCTGCGGGTGGTGCAGCCGGCATTGCCGCAGTGGAAATCCCCGTTGCGGTCCCCGGTCTTGTCTACGACGGCACTAAAAAGATCGGCGTTGACGAGAATGCGGCCTATACGCTTGTCGGTAATGTCGCGACAAACGCGGACGGATATCTCGCGACTGCGACGCTGAACAACAAGGCCGCAAGCGTCTGGGCAGACGGCACGACGGACGACAGGGAGATCCCGTGGCGAATCGCTACCAAGGTCATAGATCTTAGCGGCGTTGCGTTTGCGGATGCATCGTGGAAGTTCGACGGCAAATCCAAGAGTATCAATGCCTCCGGCGTGCCCGCTGGTGTAGAGGTGACCTACGATGGCAATAATCGAACAGAGGTTGGCGAATACACGGTGACAGCGTGGTTCAAGAGCACTTCCACTGGAAATCTGCTGACGAACATGACGGCTACGCTCACGATAGAGGCGCTGAGCGTCGGCGAGCCATCAGCCGTTGCGGGACTCGTCTACGACGGCACGGCGAAGACTGGCGTTGTCGAAAGTGTCGGTTACACGCTTGCCGAGAACGTTGCGACGGCCGCAGGCGATTATGTCGCGACGGCAACGCTTGACGCCGGATATGTCTGGTCCGACAACACGACTGGACCGAAGGAGATTTCGTGGTCGATTGCGCGCGCTACATACGACATGGGCGACGTGTTGTTTGAAGACGGGACGTTTGAGTTCGACGGCACGAATCTGTATCTTGCCGTGGAGGGAGATCTTCCCGATGGCGTTGACGTCTACTACCTGTACAACGGGAAGTCCGGCGTCGGCTCTTATACGGTCATTGCCAGGTTCACGGCATCCGATGCCGTCAACTACGAGCCGATTCCAGATCTTGCGGCCACGCTGACTATCGTGCTCCCTCCGACGAAGATTGAGGTGCCGACGGCCGTGTCGGGGCTTGTCTACGACGGTGCGGCGCAGATCGGCGTCCTTGAAGGCGTTGGATACGCCCTTGCCGGGAACGTCGAGACGAACGCGGGCTCGCATGCCGCTACCGCGACGCTGGAGGACGGGTATGTCTGGGCTGACGGCACGACGGTTGCGCAGACAATCCACTGGTCTATTGCCAAGGCAACATACGACATGAGCGGGGTGTCGTTCGCGAGCAAGACGTTTGAGGCCGATGGCACGAAAAAATCTATTGCCATTACGGGAACGCTTCCTTCTGGCGTGAAGGTGTCTTATGTTGGCAACGGCCAGACCGAGCCCGGGACATACACGGTGACGGCGAAATTCACGGGTGACGCGAACAACTACAATTCGATTTCAGATAAAAAGGCCACACTGACCATAACGAAGAAGTCTGATCCTGTCCCGCCAGGCCCAGGCCCTGGGCCAGAACCCGATCCTGATCCAGTGGACGAGACGCCCGATCTGTATCCGAGCGGAGTCGCGGTGCTTGGCGCATTCACGGCCGAGAAGGCAGAGACCTACAACGGCTGGCTTAAGGATGATGCCGAGCGAGTCGTCGCATTGCTGACAGTGAAGACGACAGCGGCAAAATCTGGCAAGCAGACTAAGTCGACGATCACAGTGACGCCTGTCAATGGAAAGAAGTACACAAAGAAAACGTCTTTCGATCCAGGGGGGAATCCGACCGACGAATTTGGCATCGTCTACGGCTCGCGTGGGCTCCTTGGCACATTTGGCGGTTATTCCGTCGAGGCCGGTGTAGATGTCTACAAATCCAAGATTTCCGAGGTAAAGGCCCTTGCTGCGAATATTCCAGTTGCGACGCATACGTTCTCCGTCGACACTGGGAACGGCATGGCGGTGTTCTCGGCCGTGATTGCCAAGACTGGCAAGACGAAAGTCCAGGGATATCTTGAAGACGGCGCAAAGATATCGGTCTACACTACCGGTGCGCTTGGGGAAGAATACTTTGCCGTCCCTGTCGTTTCGCCAAAAGCGGCGACGCGGTGTGGGTTTGTCCTCTGGTTCCCCCTTGACGGCGGTTCGCCGACACTCGCAAACTTCTACGATTCGAACTGGACGGCTTCGCTGTCTGGTGGATCATACGCCCTGGCCAACGGTGAGCATGTCTTTGACTTCGAGGAGCCGGACTTCCGCAATTATCTCGCTTCAGTCGACGGCTTTGCCGTTGCGCCCGTTGGAGCCGTGTTTACCGTTAAGCGCGGCAAATGGGACGCCGGCAAGACGGTCGGCCGTCTCAAGGTTATCGATGGCGCACCGGCTGTCACCGGAACTTCGTCGCCGTCGAATCTGTCCGCGCTTAAGCTGACGTATACTGCGAAGTCGGGGCTTGTGAAGGGCTCGTTCAAGCTGTACTATATGGATGGCAAGCGGCTTAAGAATGACACTGTGACGGTTACGGGCGTTGTTGTCGACGGCAAGCTATTCGGAAGTGGCACAATCAAGAAGCTCGGCTCCTTTGCCGTAACGGCGGAATGAGCGACATCAGCATACACAACGCCAAGGTCCACAACCTCAAGGGGATAGACGTCACGATTCCCCGTGACTCGCTTACGGTCGTGACGGGGCTTTCGGGGAGCGGCAAGTCGTCGCTCGCGTTCGACACGCTCTATGCGGAAGGCCAGCGTCGCTACGTCGAGTCGCTTTCCGCGTATGCGCGGCAGTTCCTCGACAGGATGCAGAAGCCGGACGTAGAAAAGATAGAAGGGCTCTCGCCTGCGATCTCCATCGAGCAGCGAACGACGAGCGGCAACCCGCGCTCGATTGTCGCGACCGTCACCGAGATACACGACTACCTGCGAATCCTCTACGGCGCGATTGCGGTTGCGCACTGTCCGCACTGCGGCAAGCCGGTCACTAAGCAGTCGGCGGAGCAGATTGTGGAGGCGATTCTCGGGGAATGGGGAACGGGAAACGGGGAACGGGCAGGTGGCGCAAAAATTATCATCTACGCCCCTCTCGTGAAGGGCAAGAAGGGGCGGCACGAAGAGCCGCTTGCCGCCGTCAAGCGCAACGGCTTTGCGCGCGTCAAGATCGACGGCACGATATATCCCGTCGACGAGCTTCCCGCGCTCGACAAGAAAAAGGCGCACACCATTGACGTCGTGGTTGACCGCCTCGTGATTCCGGCGGCGCCCGACGCAGCGTTCAAGACGCGCCTCACCGATTCCGTCGAACTTGCTCTCAAGACCGGCAAGGGCATAATGGAGGTGGAGAGATTGGGGAACGGGGAACGGGATATATACTCAGAACTCAACGCGTGTCCCGATTGCGGTATTTCCTTTGACGAGCTGAAGGCGCGGTCGTTCTCGTTCAACTCGCCCTTTGGTGCATGTCCGACATGCGCGGGGCTTGGGCAGCTCTACTACTTCGACGAAGATCTCGTCGTGCCCGACAAGTCGCTTCCGCTCGAGGAGGCGATACACCCGTGGCGTCGCATGGGGCAGATGAACATCCTCTATCACAAGGAGCTTCTTTCGCAAATCGCAAAGCAGAACAAGGTGAAGCTCTCGACTCCCTACGAGAAGCTGCCGGCGAAGTTCCGACACGGGCTTATGCACGGCTTCAAGGAAGACCTCGTTCTTCCGTGGCGGCGCGTCGACCGTCCGTTCGAGGGAGTCCTCGCGTCGCTTCAGCGGCGGCTCGACGAGGCGGAGGACGACGAGATGCGTGCGAAGTTCGAGGCATACCAGAGCTTCCGTACCTGCCCCGACTGCGGCGGTTCGCGGCTTAGGCCCGAGTCGCGCGCGGCGACTGTCGCCGGGAAGTCGATAGTAGAGGTAATGGCGATGCCGGTCACCGAGGCGCTCGAGTTTTTCAGCGCCATTCAAGATTATGCAAATGGCGTAGTGTCTGATAGAGGTGCGACCCTAACCGACTCTAATCGCCTCCACGGCCTCAAGGACATCATCGCGGAGATCGTGCGGCGGCTCCAGTTCCTTCTCGACGTTGGACTAGACTATCTGACGCTCGACCGCGCCGCGTCAACTCTCTCCGGCGGCGAAATGCAGCGCATCCGCCTCGCGACGCAAATCGGCTCTGGGCTCACGGGAGTTCTTTATGTGCTCGACGAGCCGACAATCGGCCTCCACCCGCGCGACAACGAGCGGCTTATCTCTACCCTAAAGGGGCTCCGCGACCGCGGCAACACCGTCGTCGTCGTAGAGCACGACGAAGAGATGATGAGGAACGCCGACTACATCGTCGACCTTGGTCCCGGCGCGGGGCGTGAAGGCGGGAAGGTGATGTACCAGGGCGACTTCAAGGGGCTCCTAAAGTCTAAGTCGCTCACCGCCGACTACCTCACGGGGAGGAAGAGGGTGGTGACGGCCGACGACCGGCAGCCGACAGTCGCAAGTCGAAAGTCGAACGGATTGTCGGGTGACGGTTGCCGACTGTCGAAAAACTCCGCCTACCTCACCATCTCCGGCTGCACCGAGCACAACCTCAAGAACATCACCGCCCGCTTCCCCGTAGGCGCGTTCACCGTGGTGACAGGCGTCTCTGGCTCCGGCAAGTCGACGCTCGTCGACGAAACGCTAAAGAGGGCGCTTCTCCAGAAGTTCTACCACGCGAAGGCCGTCCCCGGCAAGTTCAAGAAGCTCACTGGCTTCGAGAACTTCGACAAGATTGTGGAGATCGACCAATCGCCTATCGGCCGCACTCCGCGCTCGAACCCGGCGACGTACGTCGGCTTCTTCTCCGAGATACGCGAGCTTTTCGCGAAGACAGAGTCGGCGCGCGCGCGCGGCTACACTGCGGGGCGCTTCTCGTTCAATGTGAAGGGCGGAAGGTGCGAGACGTGCGGCGGCGATGGCCTCCAGAAGCTCGAGATGAGCTTCCTCCCCGATGTCTACGTCACATGCGACCAGTGCGGCGGCAAGCGCTTCAACGCCGAGACTCTTGAAGTCACCTACGGCGGCAAGAACATCGCCGATGTCCTCGAGATGACGGTCGCCGAGGGGTGCGAGTTCTTCGCGAAGGTGCCGTCCCTCGCCCGCAAGCTCCAGACGCTTGTCGACGTCGGGCTTGGCTATGTCGCTCTCGGGCAGTCCGCGACGACGCTCTCAGGCGGCGAGGCACAGCGCATCAAGCTCGCGACGGAACTTTCACGCCGCTCGACGGGCCGCACACTCTATCTTCTCGACGAACCGACGACGGGGCTCCACTTCGACGACGTGGCGAAGCTGATGAAGCTTCTCCTGCGGCTCCGCGACCAGGGGAACACGATCATCGTCATTGAGCACAACGTAGACGTGATGAGGTGCGCCGACTGGATCGTCGATCTCGGGCCCGGCGGGGGCGATGCGGGCGGCGAGCTTGTCTGCGAAGGGCCGATTTCGGCCATTAAGGCATGCAAATCTTCCATCACTGGGCGCTTTTTGTAATCCGCCCTTTTTGATATAATACTGGCAAGTGAAATTCAACCGAAACCAACCATGAGAAAATCTGCACGCCAGTCCGAAGCATCCACGCTCTGCGGCTCTGCGCCTCTGCGTTAAGACATTTCAAACAATGGCAACGAAAGAAACAGTGAAGAAGTCCGGCAACACCGCGCTTGACGCGGTGATGAGCCAGATCCGCAAGGAATTCGGCGAGATGGCGATTATGCGTCTCGGCGACCAGGAAGTGAAGTCCATCCCCGTGATCTCCACGGGCGCCCTCTCCTTGGACATGGCGCTTGGCGTCGGCGGGCTCCCGCGCGGGCGCATCGTCGAGTGCTACGGCCAGGAGTCATCGGGCAAGACGACGCTCGCCCTGCATGTCGTCGCGAACGCCCAGAAGGCGGGCGGCGTCGCGGCGTTCATCGACGCGGAGCACGCGCTTGACCCCGGCTATGCGAAGCAGATCGGCGTCGATCTCGACAACTTGATCGTCTCCCAGCCGAACAGCGGAGAGGAAGCGCTTACGATTTGCGAGCAGCTCGCGAAGTCGGGCGCCCTCGACGTGATCGTGGTCGACTCGGTCGCGGCGCTCGTTCCGCAGGCCGAGATCGACGGCAACATGGGCGACAGCCACATGGGGCTTCAGGCGCGCCTCATGTCGCAGGCGATGAGAAAGCTCACGGCCGTCGTCGCGCAGACGAAGACGCTCATCATCTTCACGAACCAGGTGCGCGAAAAGATCGGCGTGATGTTCGGCAATCCCGAAACGACGCCCGGCGGCAAGGCGCTCAAGTTCTACGCGAGCTGCCGCCTCCAGGTGCAGAGGATCGGCGCGATCAAGAATCCCGCCGGGCAGGTCGTCGGCAACAGGACGCGCGTCAAGGTCGTGAAGAACAAGGTCGCTCCGCCTTTCACCGAGGCCGAGTTCGACATCCTCTACACTTGCGGCATCTCCTACGAGGGCTCGGTCCTCGACGCGGCGCTTGCGCGCGGAGTCGTCGAGAAGCGCGGCAGCTGGCTTTCCTTCGGCGACGAGCAGCTTGCGCAGGGAGCGCTTGCGACGATCGAGTACTTGAAGGCGAATCCCGACGTGACGGCGAAGATCGTCGGGCTCGTGAAGTCCACGCCGGTCAATCCTGCGTTGGCTAAGAGGAAGTAAAAGATTTTGCGAGTCCCGGACGAGAGGAGGGTTGGCGGAGTGGTTGAACGCGGCGGTCTTGAAAACCGTTGAGGATGCAAGTCCTCCGGGGGTTCGAATCCCTCACCCTCCGCCACTTTGGAGTGACTTTTAAAAAAGGAGACAAAAAATGAAGAAGACCGTCATCGTCAACGCGCACGTCGTTTCCCCCGGCGTCGACATCGAGAACGCCACGATATTCGTCGAGGGCAAGAAGATAAAGAAGGTCGTCAAGGGCTCCAAGCCCGTCAAGTCCGACGCGAACACGACCGTCGTCGACGTTCGCGGGCAGTACGTGATGCCTGGCTTCATCGACGTCCACACCCACGGTGCGCTCGGCTACGATTTCTGCGACGCCGACCCCAAGGCGGTCTTCGAGTTCGCGAAGGCGAAACTCCAGGAAGGCGTGACGACCGTTCTCCCGACCACGCTCACCGTCTCCAACGGCGAGCTCAAGGCAGCGGCGAAAAACGCCAAGGCCTACGCCGACGCGGGCATGCCCTATGCGAAGGTTCCCGGCATCCACCTCGAGGGCCCGTTCATCAACGTCAAGTGCTGCGGCGCGCAGAACCCGAAGTTCGTCCGCAGGCCCGACATCAAGGAAGTGAAGGAGATCGCGAAGGTCTATCCCGTGAAGCTCATCTCCTATGCCGTCGAGACCGAGGGCGGCGACAAGTTTGCGAAGGAGTGCTTCAAGGCCGGCGTCGTTCCGAGCTGCGGCCACACGGGCGCCAAGTTCGCCGACCTCAAGAAGGCGTACAAGAACGGCCTCCGCCACATGACGCATTTCTGCAACCAGATGACGCCGCTCCACCACCGCGAGATCGGCATGGTCGGCGCGGGCTTTCTCGTCGAGGACCTCAACACCGAGGTCATCTGCGACAAGATCCACCTTTGCCCCGACATGCTCAACCTCATCTTCACGCGTCGTAGTCTCGCGCACATCCAGATGATCACCGACTCGCTCCGCTGCTCGCACTGCAAGGACGGCTACGCGTTTACGATGGGCGGCCTCGAGGTCAAGCTCGAGAACGGCGAGGCGCGTCTCGTCAAGGGCGGCAACCTCGCGGGCTCGACTCTCTGGATGGGCATGGGCCTCAAGAACGTCCACGACGTCACCGGCATACCGCTCAAGGACCTCGTCCGCACGACCTCGTGGAACCAGGCCATCGAGCTCGGCTGGGGCAAGAAGCTCGGCAAGGTCGAGAAGGGGTTCATAGCCGATCTCGTCGTGATCAATCCGCGCAGCTGGAAGCCGTCGGCCGTCTTCATTGACGGCGAACAGCGCATTTGATACAATACGCGCCGAACGATTTGGAGAGATGGCCGAGTGGCTGAAGGCAACGGTTTGCTAAATCGTCGTACGGGTTAATTTCCGTACCGAGGGTTCGAATCCCTCTCTCTCCGCGCGTCGGTGCTGCCTGACGCCGCTTGGCCCCGACGCGGAGCTGCCGCTCGGCCAGCCCAACGTCTTCAAGCGACCCTATCCGACGAGGATGGGGCAGCTTGGGCCGCTCTTCTCGTGCGTGCCCTCGATGCAGAACTTCCCGCGCCAGGTGAACGCAGGCGAGAACCAGGACCTCTACTTCGCGACGCAGCTCGCGTTCGACGCGCTCGCCGACGCGGGGCTTCGCCCGCACTCGCCGACTTCCGTAAAGGGCAGCGTGCGCGTCGGCTACGCGCCGCCGTTCAACGCCTCGACGGTGAACTGGCTCCAGCATACGGCGTTCCTCGACCAGACGATGGACATCATTCGCCGCTTCTTGCCGCATGCGCCCGAGGATTCGCTCGGCGTCGTGAAGGAGAAGCTTGTGGAGTCCCTTCCCGCGCCGAACGCGTCTTCCTTCCTTCTCGGCACTGGCTACCGCTTCGCGTCGTGGATTGCGCGCGAGTGTTCCTTTGCGGGCGTGGCGACGACGATGGACGCGGGGCTTCTAACCGGCGCTGCGACTTTGCAGGATGCGATGGCCGACCTCGTTTCGGGGCAGGCAGACGTCGCCCTCGCGGGCGCGCTCACGCCGCCGATTCCTCGCGCCTACCTCGAGGGGCTCTCGGGCGAGGTGCTTTTTTCGACGCGCACGGAGCTCTATCCCTTCGCACAGGATCAGGACGGCACGATTCCCGGCGAGGGCGGCGCGTTCTTCGTCTTGAAGCGTCGCGCCGACGCGCTGCGCGACCATGATCGCATCTATGCCAACATCCGTTCCGTCGCGATAGGCCACAACCCCGAGGACGATCCGTCTGCCATTTTCGCCCAGGCGACGAAGGACAGCGGCATCCCCGTCAAGACAATCGGGCTCATAGAGGCGGATGGCACTGGAATTGCGGTCTCCGAGCAGCGCGAGATCGACGCCGTCCACCGGCTCTGGGGCGAACACCGTCCCGGCGGGCCGCTTGTCGCGATGGGGTCCGTGAAGGGCAACATAGGACACACGCTCCGCGCGGCCATGGCCGCAGGCGTCGCGAAGGCCGCGCTTGCGCTTTTCCACCGCGTCCTGCCGCCACAGATTTCGCCGGAGCGGCCGCACGAGTCGCTTGCAAACCTCTCGTCGAGCGTCTATCTCCTCGACGAGGCGCGTCCGTGGATAACGGGCGACAGCTCGAGCCCGCGCCGCGCCGTAGTGCTTGGCGCGAACTTTGACGCGACCGATCCCATTGGCAATGCCTCGAAGGGCGGTCGCGCCGCCGCAATCGTGCTTGAAGAGGAACCGGAGGACCGGCTGTGACGGCGGAATTCGGAGCGATGGGAAGGGTTGAGCTCGTCCTTGTCTCGGCGGCGGACGACGAGGCGCTTGTCGCCGAGATCTCCCGCCTTGCGGCGTTTCTCGACCGCATTCCCGACGCGCCTCTCGCAGACGTCGCCTACACTTGCTCCCTTACGCGCGGCGACGCCGTTCTCGCGCTTGTAGTCTCAAGCGTCAACGAGCTGAGGGTGCGGCTTCTCTCCGCGCGTTCGCGCATTGCGTCGGGCACGGCGAAGATACGCGACAAGAGCGGCACTTACTACTTCCGCGAGCATCTCGTCGGCGAAGGAACTGGGAAGCTCGCGTTCGTCTACCCGGGCGTGATGAGCTACTATCCCGACATGCTCCGCGACATCGCGATCCTCCATCCGGAGTGCCGCACGCCGTTTGACGAGCTCGAAGAGGCGCTTTCCGACAATCCCGACTTCACGCCGTCAAGCTTCATCTTCCCGCCCGCTCCCTACTACCGCCACGACGCCGACATCTTCAGCTCCGGCGCGTATGCGCAGGCGTTCGTCGCGTCGTTCGCCGGCTGCGTCGCCCTGTCTCGGCTCCTTGGCCGCCTCGGCGTCCAGCCCGACGGCGTCGTCGGCTGCGTCGGCGGCGATCTTGCCGCGGTTATGCGCTCCGGTGCGGCTGGCATTGACAACCCTCGGCCGGTCAGGGTGCGCGCAATCCGCGACATCTACAAGATCGTCGACAAGGCGGTGGACCATTCGGGGCTTCCCAAGACGTCGATGATCTCCGTCCTCCTCAAGCACGAGGGCGAGGCCGACGAAGTGGTGAAGGGCTTTCCCGCAGACAAGGTCGCGCTTGCGCTCGACTTCTCTCCGCGCCAGCGCACCTACGCCATCGCGCCAGACTACGAGGAGACGGCGCTAAAGGCGTTTGCCGACGCAGGCATCCGCACGATGAAGCTCGCGCTCGAGCGGCCCTTCAACACGTCGAAGTGCAAGCCGATAGTCGCGGGCGTCAAGAAGTTCGCCGGCGACTGGATGAAGCACGAGTCGGTGTGCGACGTCTATTCTTGCGCCCAGGCCGAGAAGCTTCCGAGAAAGGCGCGTCCCGCGCGCAACGACACCGCCGAGCGCTGGGCGCAGCCGGTGAGGTTCCGCGAGACAATTCTCAAGATGTACGCCGACGGCTACCGCGTGTTCCTCGAGGTCGGTCCGCGCGGGCTGATGACTACGGCGGTCTCCGAGACGTTGAAGGGCTCCGACTTCGCGGCGATTGCGCTCAACTCGATACACCGTCGCGGAGTCCTGCAGGCGTGCCACGCGCTCGGGCAGCTTGCAGCGTACGGCGTGAAATTCGACTTCTCGAAGTCGTTCGAGCGCCGTCGCGCGAGAAAGCTCGACTTTGACTCCGCCCTGTCGCTCGAAGTGCGCCGCGACGCGGAGATGCGCCTTTCGAGCGCGTTCCCGCGGCTTACGCTCCTTGGCGACGAGTCCTTCCTGCAGGGCGCTAACTTCCTCGTAGAGCCGACGGGCCGCGGCGCAAAGGCCGCGCAGAGGGCGGCGGCGGCCGCGGCGAAGGCCCGCCGCCAGAGGCAGTTCGACTTCGGCGCCGCGAACCCGCTTGTCTCAGACGCGGACGTCCTTGCGCAGAGCCCGGGCGTCTCGATTGAGATCTCGAAGACTTTTCGCATTTCCGATGCGCCGTTCCTCGCGGACTTTGCGCTCGGCGCGAGCCAGCTTTCCTATTCCGACCCGAACCTCAAGGGACTCGTCATGCTGTCGATTCCCGTTGCCGCAGAGATGATGGCAGAGGTCGCGCGGATGCTCGTTCCGAACAGGACGCTCGTTTCAATCGAGAATCTGGGCTGCAGGCGCATGGTCGCGTTTACCGGCGGCGAACTGAAGCTTTTCATAAAGGCCGAGCGCGTCGCCTCTGGAGACGCAAAACTTGCGGCCGTCAAGGTTCAGATACGCGACGACTCGCCGAACTCCGCCTATACGTGGCCCGTCATGGACGGCGTGTTTGTCATGGCCGACGGCCACGCCCCGGCGGTGCCGGCGTCTGCGCCTCCGATGTTCAAGCCGCGCAGCGTCCACTGGTCGGGCCGCGACATATATCCCTCTCGGCTCTGCTACGGCCGGCGGCTTAGGGGCATCCGCTTCGTCGAGTCGTGGAGCGAGTCTGGGCTCGACTACGAGGTCGAGGTTCCGTCGCTTTCCGACGCCGTAGTCTTCACGCGCTTCCCGCTGTGGGTCGTGAATCCGATTCTCCTCGGCGCCATCACGAGCGGCTTCGCGCTTTGGCGCAGCCACGAGAAGTTCGTCGGCGCCTTCTCCTTCCCGTTCCGCCTGCGGAAGCTCGCGCTTCACGGCGCCCAGCCACACGAGGGCACGCGGCTCAAGTGCTATCTGCGGCTCACTGGCGTGACGCCGAAGTCGCACGTCTGCGACATCACGGCCACGGACGGCAACGGTGTCGCCATAATGTCCCTCTCCGGCTGGGAGGAGCTCACCGAGCGCGTTCCCGCGGAGTACCGCGAACTAGTCCTCCAGCCGGCCAACGCGTTTCTCACACGCCGTGTCTCGACCGACATGCTCGGAGACCCCGCGACCGACGTCGCGAGCGCGTTCATCACCGACGTCCCGTATCCGATCTTCGAGCGGAACGAGGAGCTTTGGCTGAAGACGCTCTCCAACGTCGTCCTCGGCTCGCAGGAGCGCGAAGAGTTTCGCAACATGCCGGGCTCCACGTCTCGTCGCACCGAGTGGCTGTTCGGGCGCGTCGCCGCGAAGGAGGCCGTCCGGCGGTATTTGAAGGACTTCCACCAGGCGAGGTGGAGCGACGCCGACATACAGATCTGGCGCGACGACGCGGGCAAGCCCCACGCGCTCGGCGAATGGGGCGACCGCCTTTCCTCGAAGATCGACATAGCGATCGCGCACACGGCGCAGTTCATCATCGCGCTCGCGGCGGCGAACGCGCGCGTCGGCGTAGATGTCGAATCCGTCGCCCGCGACCTTTCCGAGGAGTTCACGGCGGGCGTGTTTGTTCCCGAGGAACTCGAGTTGGCGGCGAATGCGGCGAATGCGGCGCAGGCGATAATCCGCTTCTGGTGCGCGAAGGAGGCCGTCTCCAAGGCGCTCGGCACCGGCATTCGCTACAGTCCGCGCGAGATGCACGTCACCGAATACCAGCCGGACACCGGCCGGCTCGCCGTCCGCTTGGAGGGCGCGTGGCTCGACGCCTTCAAGAAGTTCCGCGGCCGCGACATCGACGTCGTGTCGCGCGTGATGCGCGACCATGCGCTCGCCTTCTGTTTCATTCCAATGACGCTGTTCGATGAGTAGCAGGGATCCGTTTGGTGAGTTGGCGCCGCGCCGTTCGCTGCCGCCGGGGCTTAAGCAGAGGTTTCCCGACCGCGTGCTCGTGATGACGACGGACCGCTGCTTCGGCGCTTGCACGCACTGCACCAGGAAGTTCATTCTCGGGAAGTCGCCTGTCGTTGACTCGGCCGAGCGGCTTGCCGCCTGCGTCGACTACGTGAAGCGCCATCCGAAAGTGCGCGATGTGCTTCTTTCCGGTGGCGACGTCCTCACGCTTTCCGATGCGAAAGTGGCGAAGTTCGTCGAGGCGTTTGCGAAGCTCGACCAGATCGAGGTCGTTCGCGTCTGCACTCGCGCGCCGGTGTCGAATCCTGCGCGGATTACCGTTCGTCTCGCGCGGCTCTTGCGCCGCGTCGGGCGCGGCAAGGTTTGGGCGAATGTCCACGTCAACACGGCAGAAGAAGCGCGGGTCGCGCGCGAGGCGTCGGCGCGGCTTGTCGACTGCGGTATTCCCGTCTCGTCGCAGACGGTGCTTCTCCGTGGCGTGAACGACACGCCGCGCAAGATGCTATCTCTTCTCCGTGCGCTTTCCGCCGCGAGGATTCGGCCGTACTATGTCTTTCAGTGCGATCCGGTGGAAGGGCTTGTCGAGCGTTTCGGCGTTCCGCTCTCCCGCGCGAAACAAATCGAGGCTTACTGCGCCGAGCGCATTGGCGGCCTTGCGCTCCCGCGCTTCGTCGCCGACCTCCCCTCCGCCAAGCGTAAAACACCCCTCGACCTCCTCTAACCAGCGCCTCATCCAAAAGTAAACGCGCGTTCTGAAAGTAAGCGCACAAGAATTAACTCCGATCGTTTGGGCTCTCGCTACCGCTCCGCTGCTTCGCGAGGCCTCAACGACAATCCAGTGAGTGGAATTGTCTTTTGGGGCCGCCTTCGGCAGAGGAGGTCTGGAGGAAACCTCCTCCAGCTTAAAGACAATCAGCATCATTCAGCGAGAAACGAATGATGGGCGCGAAGCAAATGTAATTCTGCGGAGCGGTAGCGAGAGCCCTGCTGATCGGAGTTTGTGAATCGATGAGAAACGCACTACAAGTATGGTATAATATCTGCTCTATGGCTACAGACTACGGTGATAAAAGCATAAAGACTCTCGATCCGGTGACGCACATCCGCCTGCGTCCCGGCATGTACGTCGGCGAACCCGGCACGGGCGCGATGTACCATGACTGCATCTACATCCTGATGAAGGAAGTGATCGACAACGCGATCGACGCGGGCGAAGTGTCCGTGCGCGACTACGGGCGCGGCATTCCGCTTGGCAAGGTCGTCGACTGCGTCTCGCAGATGAATACCGGCGGCAAGTACGACAACGAGAACTACCAGTTCTCCGCCGGTATGAACGGCGTCGGCACGAAGGCCGTGAACGCGCTTTCCGAGTTCTTCGAGGTGCGCTCGTTCCGCGACGGCGAGTTCTCCGAGGCGTATTTCGAGGAAGGGCGACTAAAGTCCAAGAAGCGCGGCAAGCTCAAGACGAACGAGCATTCGGGAACGTACATCCGCTACAAGCCCGACCTCAAGGTTCTGAAGAAGTTCAAGGTGCGCGAGGAACACGTCCTCAGGCGCATGAAGATGTACTGCTACGTGAACGCGGGGCTGACGATAGTCCTGAACGGCCAGGAGATCTGCTCCGACCGCGGGCTTGCCGACCTCATCGCTGACGAGGCGCAGTTCGAGAAGCTCTACCAGCCGTTCCACGTGAAGACGAAGTCGCTCGAGATAATCTTCACGCACACCAACCGCTTCGGCGAGGAGTACCACACGTTCGTGAACGGCCAGTACACGACCGACGGCGGCACGCACCTCACGGCGTTCAAGGAGGCGCTCACCAAGGCGCTCAACGACTACGACCCGAAGAAGAAGTTTGACGGCGACGACATCCGCGACGGTCTTCTCGGCGCGGTGTCGGTGAGGATCATGAACCCCGTCTTCGAGGGGCAGACGAAGATCAAGTTCGTGATGAACGACATCAAGTCCGAGCTCGTCCAGCAGATGAAGAAGGAGATCGAGGCGGCGCTCCACCGCTCGCCCTCCGAAGCCGACAAGCTCATCTCCAAGGTCGAGGAGACGGGGAAGATACGCTCGCAGCTCAACACGATAAAGAAGCAGGCGCGCGAGAGGTCAAGCAGGCGCGCGAGAGGTCGCAGGCCGTCTCGGTGCGCGTTCCGCAGCTCAAGGACTGCAAGAACCACCTGAAGCTCGACAAGGTCGACAAGAAGACCGGGAAGGCCGAGGGCGAGGACACGATGATCTTCCTCACTGAGGGCCAGTCGGCGGGCGGCACGCTCGGCGGCGCGCGCGACGCGATGAACCAGGCGGTCTTCTTCCTGCGCGGCAAGTGCCTCAACACGTGCGGGCTCAACAAGGACGTTCTCTACAAGAACGAGGAGTTTTTCAACCTCATCAAGACGCTCGACATCGAGGACACGCTCGAGCACCTTCGCTACGGGAAGATCATCTTCGCGACGGATGCCGATGTCGACGGACTCCACATCAGGATGCTCCTCACGACGTTCTTCATGCGCTTCTACCGCCAGCTCATCCTCGACGGGCGCGTCTTCATCCTCGAAACGCCCCTCTTCCGCGTCAGGAACAAGAAGGAGCACTACTTCTGCTACACAGACGAGGAGCGCGAGGACGCGATAAAGAAGTGCGGGCGCGGCTGCGAGATCACGCGCTTCAAGGGACTTGGCGAGATCGACAAGGAGGACTTCAGGGGCTTCATCGGCGAGGAGATGCGCCTTACGCCCGTGACTTGCTCCGACGACACAGACGTCGAGAAGACGATCAAGTTCTACATGGGCGCCAACACGCCCGAGCGCAAGGACTACATCATGGAGTCTCTCGTCTGCGACGCCGCCGAGTTCTGATGCGGCGTTCCAAATTTCACCGCTCCACACGGAGTGATTTTGTGGTATAATAACAATGTTCCATGCAGGGGATGTGGAATCGCACCCTATGCCCATAGCACGCCGTTGAAAAGAAAGGGGCTTTGAAATGATGTACAAATTCATGGAATTGCCGGACAAGACGGAAATCACTCATTCCGACTTAAGAGATGACGGAACCGTGAAGGTTTGCGTCGAACGTCCTATTGAGGGAGATTTTAAGACCGCGTATTGCACTATCCCCGGCTATGGGTGGTATGATGTCGAGGGATACTTGCCAGAAGAGCTTGCTGAGAATCGGAAAATCCTTGAATCCCTTTCGCATCTGATAGTCCGATTTGCTCGCAACGGAGGAGTGGCTTTTTGATATAACGATGCTGTTCCAATGACAACATTCTGTGGAGTGTGATCTTTGACATCGTTGGAGGTTCCCCAGTTTTTCGGGCATGAAAACGGCCACACCCCTGTAAACAAAGGGTGAAGTGGTGATTTTCATTTCGCGATAAGTGAAAACTCCTTTCCCGATTTTCTAAGCAACTCCGAGCGTTTGGGCTCCCGCTACCGCTCCGCAGCTTCGCGTCCCTCAACGACTGAATATGTGCAGGGTTAAGCGTTTGGGGATGCGACTGCGTCGCATAAATCGGCCGAGGGCCGCTATAAACACTATGAAAGGAGTCACTTGATCGTGGTTGAAAAGCGCGAAGCAGTGAAGCGGTAGCGGGAACCCTAACCATCGGAGTTTCTGAAATTCCGCGCGGGGTGTCGGAAAGGGGCGGCAGTACCTGCGAAAATTGGGGAACCTCCAATTGACATCGGCATTGCCACGAGGGGCGCGATTTGGTAGACTACGCGGAGAGCCGGAGTGGTGGAATGGCAGACGCAGCGGACTTAAAATCCGCGGCCTGGTAATCAGGCGTACGGGTTCGAGTCCCGTCTCCGGCACCAGACCTAAACTTCGCAAGTGTCTCGCGCAGAGGCGCAGAGAGCATAGAGACCATCATGGAAATATTCGGGTACGCCTTCAAGAACGCCGCGCTTCTCGAAGAAGCGCTGACGACGCCGTCGTTCAAGATGAGCAGTCCGGATGCGGCCGACAACCAGCGGCTCGAATTCCTCGGCGACGCCGTTCTCGGCTTCATCGCGGCGGAGCGGCTCTACGGCTCCCTGCCCGACGCGCCGGAAGGCGTTCTCACCGTAAAGCGCACGCACATGGTCTCCTCTGCCGCGCTCTGCGAGGCGGCCGCGCGCCACGATCTCGCTCCTCGCCTCAGGCGCAACAAGGGCGCGGCGCCTCTCCCGGAAAACTCGAAGACTCTCGCCGACGCAGTTGAGGCCGTGATCGGCGCCGCATTCCTCGACGGCGGTCTCGACGCTGCGCGGACGATTTTCGACGCCTTGGATCTCGCCTCGATGGCCGACACTGCCGGTTTCAACCCCAAAGGCGACCTCCAGATCCGTGCGCAGGCCATGACTCCGCCGCGCCACCCCACCTACCAGCTCGTCAAGACCGAGGGCAGCGACCACGAGCCGGTCTTCACCGTGGAAGTCACCGTAGACGGTCTTGGAACCGCTTCCGCGTCGGCGCACAGCCACAAGGAAGCCGAGGCGCTTGCCGCCGCGAAACTCCTATCTATGGTATAATATACCCCCTATGAAACTCACCGAAGAAACATTCCGTCTCGTCGCCAACACCATCCGCTGCCTCTGCGCGGATATGGTTGAAAAGGCGAAATCAGGCCACCCCGGCGCCCCGATGGGCATGGCCGACCTCGCTTCAGTCCTCTGGCTCAAGCACCTCAATGTCGACCCCAAGGACCCCGAATGGGCCGGTCGCGACCGGCTCGTCTTCTCCGGCGGACACGCCTCTTCCCTTGTATACGCTCTCTTCCACCTCTCCGGCATGGGCGGACTTAAGATGGAGGAGCTAATGGAGTTCCGCCAGTGGGGCAGCCGCTGCGCCGGCCACCCCGAGCGCGGCGTGACGCCCGGCGTCGAGGTGACGACGGGTCCGCTCGGCCAGGGCATCGCGATGGCCGTCGGTCTCGCGCTCGCTGCGAAGAAGAAGGGCGTCCAGAACCGCACGTGGGTCTTCTGCGGCGATGGCGACCTCGAGGAGGGAATCTCCCACGAGGCGGCGAGCCTCGCGGGCGCTCTCAAGCTCGACAATCTCACGCTCATATACGACTCCAACCACATCACCATCGAGGGAGACACGGCCCTCGCGATGGCCGACGACGCCAAAAAGCGCTTCGAGAGCTACGGCTGGAAGGTCTTCGAGGTCGACGGTCACGATCCAGCCGCGATCGACCGCGTCCTCTCCCGCGCGAAGAAGGTCGCCGGACAGCCCTCGATAATCATCGCGTCCACGCATATCGGATGCGGAGCGCCGACGAAGCACGACACGGCAGACTGCCACGGGGCGCCGCTCGGCGCCGATGAGCTCGCGGCCACGAAGAAGGCGCTCGGCTTCGACCCTGAGAAGAGCTTCTACGTTCCGGAGGAAGTCTACTCCGTCTTCAAGTTCCGCACGACCCAGCAGCACCGTTTCGCCAAGAAGACGGCGAAACCCGCCGAGGAGACCGCCCCTGCGCCCACGCGCAAGGACCTCCTCAAGGCGCTGCCCGCGTTCGACCCAGCGAAGCCGGTCGCGACGCGCGCCGCCTGCGGCACGGTCATGAACGCGCTTGCGCCGGTCTTCACCGGGCTTGTCGGCGGCTCGGCCGATCTCGCGCCGTCCAACAAGACCTACCTCAAGGGGCTCGGCGACGTCGGTCCCGGCTCATACGAGGGACGCAACATCCACTTCGGCATCCGCGAGCTCGCGATGACGGCGATCGTCAACGGCATCACTGCGTTCGGCCAGGGCCTGCGCGGCTACGGCGCGACGTTCTTCGTGTTCTCCGACTACTGCAAGCCGGCGATTCGCCTCGCGGCGCTCATGGAGCTCCCGTCGATCTTCGTCTTCTCCCACGACAGCTACTGTGTCGGAGAGGACGGCCCGACGCACGAGCCCGTTGAGCAGCTCGCGAGCCTCAGGTCCATGCCGAACGTCCGCACGTGGCGCCCGGCCGACGCGAACGAGACGGCATACGCGTGGGTCGAGATGCTTATGCGCACTGACGGCCCGAGCTGCATCTTGACGACGCGGCAGAACCTGCCGATCCTCGAGGGCGTGACGCCCGATGGCGTCGCGAAGGGCGGCTATGTCGTATACCAGGCGGGCAGGCAGGACTCCGAGACGATTCTCTTCATCGCGACTGGATCCGAAGTCTCGATCTGCATCGAGGCCGCGAAGCGCCTCGCGGCGGAAGGCCGCGGCGTGAGGGTCGCGAGCTTCCCGTGCATCGAACGCTTCTACCTCGAGACGACGCCGGAGTACCGCTGCGAGGTCATGCCGCAGGAGATGAAGCGCCGCGTGATCGTCGAGGCGGGCGTGAGGTACGGGCTTGACCGCTTCCGCCTCGACTTCCGCACTACGGCGTTTGTGACGCTCGACCACTTCGGCGCGTCCGCGCCGTACCAGACGCTCTCCACCAAGTTCGGTTTCACGCCCGAGAACGTCTACAACGTCGCGAAGACCATAGTCTGAAAAGGGGAAGCCGATGTCCGCTCCGAAGACACTGAGAAATGTGTTTACTGTCGGGGCGTTCACGATGCTCTCGCGCGTGCTCGGGCTCGTCCGCGAGGTGCTGCAGGCGTGCCTGATAGGCGCCGGCGTGGCGCAGAGCGCGTTCGCCCTCGCGTTTGCGGTTCCGAACATGGCACGCAAGCTCTTCGGAGAGGGTGCGCTCACCGCCGCGTTCGTGCCTGTCTTCAAGGGGGAGGTAGAGACGGTCGGGCTCGAAAAGGCGGAACGTCTCGCGCGCATCGTCATGACGATGGTGCTTGCCGTTCTCGCTTGCGCCGTTGCCGTCGCGCTCGCGGCGCTCGTCGCGGCCGATGGACTGCTCACCGGATGGCGGGCGTTCGTCGGCGACGACCGGCGATGCCTCGTCATCTCCCTCGTGATCATTCTCGTCCCGTACATGATCGCGATATGCGGTGCGGCGTTCGGAATGGGCGTCCTGAACGCGCTCGGCAGATTCAAGGCTTCGAGCTTCATGCCCGCGTTCCTGAATCTTTTCTGGATAGCCGCGCTCGTCGCGCTTGTTCCGTTTCCGGCTCTTCCCGTCGCAGTTCGCGTGCGCATCGTGGCCGGCGCGATTCTCGTGGCCGGCTTCGCGCAGACGGCGTTCATGTTCCGCTGCATGTCCCGCGCAGGCGTGAGTCCGCGCCCGCTATTCTCGGGCTGGGGCTCGGAGAAGGTGCGGCTCGTCTGGCGGAATCTCGGCATCGCGGCGCTTGGCGCCGGGGCGGTGCAGGTGAACTATATGCTCGACCAGGTCCTCGGACAGATAGCGAGTCCGTGGGCGGCCGGTGTGATCGGCTACGCGGAGCGGCTTATGGACCTTCCGCTCGGAGTGATCGGCGTCGCTTTCGGAACCGTGCTTCTGCCGACGTTCGCGGGACTCTTCGCGAAAGGCGACGTCGAAGGCGCGAGGGAGGCGCTTTCGTCTTCCGTCCGCTCGCTGATGTTCGTGATGCTCCCCTCGGCGGCCGGACTCCTCGTGCTTGCGCCCGAGATAACGCGCGTAGTCTACGAGCGCGGCGAATTCGACGCGCTCGCGACTGTGCGCGTGTCGCGCGCGCTCGCGGTCTATGCGGCAGGGCTCGGCCTCTTCGGCTTCCAGAAGACGCTTGTTCCGTGGTTTCATGCGCAGAACGACATGAAGACGCCTCTCAGGGTCTCCGTGCTGACTGTGGCCGTGAACGCGGTTCTCAACATTCTCGCCGTGTGGCTCCTCCCTGTCGAGTGGCGGCACGTCGGGCTCGCGCTCTCGACGGTATTGTGCGCCGCGATCGGGTGCGCCCTGCTCGTCGCCATCGCGCGGCGGCGCAACGGCTCGCTTGGTTTGCGCAAGACCTTTGGCGTGCTCGGCGCGCCCGGTCCGCTTCTGAAGATGCTCGCGGCCTCGATCCTCATGGGATTTGCCGTCGCCGCGGCCAAGCCGCTTGTCGCCAATGGCCCCGCGCTTATTGCCCTTGTGGCGCTTATCGCGCTTGGTGCCGTCGTCTACGGCGTTCTCTCGCTCCTTTTCATGCGCGGCCAGGTCCGCGAGCTCCTCCGCCGCAGAAGGCGGTAGGGCCACGATTTCGCTTGCGCTTCAGACGTAGAATGTAGTATACTAATGTCATGATGTTCAGAAAGGTATCTTTCGTTTTTGGGTGCACGGCACTTCTCGTGTCGCCGGTCGCGTCGTTCATTGCCGTCGCCGACGACCCTGCGCCAGCGCCTGCGGCCGAGGCTCCCGTCGAGGAGACCGATCCCGCGCTTGAGCTCGAAATCCGCTACGTCGAAGCGCTGATCGAGTACGGCTATCCCGATTTCGCAGAGCCCGTCATCGAGGCGACGAAGAAGAAGTGGCCCGAGGCCGAGACCAAGTTCTTCGCGATCGAGATCCGCGGCATGCTCTCCTTGGGCAAGTTCGACGAGGCCGAGAAGAAGATAGCGGCGCTCCCCGACCGCAACGGCCCTAAGTACTGGGCGGCGCGACTCGAAGTCGCCAACAACCTCTTCTTCCGCGGCAAGAAGGCCGAGTGCTCGAAGATCTACGACGAGTTCTTCAAGGCGTTTCCGAAGCCCACGAAGGAAATCCGCGAGTTTTACATGCAGGCGTGCTACGCCTGGGGACAGATCCTCGTCGGCGACAAGCGCTTCGAGGAGGCCGTGAAGGTCTACGCCGGGCTCCTTGCGCAGATCAACAAGAAGAAGAGCGACGACGACGCGAACACGTGGTGCAACGTCGCCTGCGAGACGGCAGAGATGTACCTGAAGCTCGCGTCCGACCAGCCCAACGTCAAGAACCGCAAGCAGTACATCGACCCCGCGAGGAAGATCATCGACGCCCTCCTGTGGGAGTCTGACCGCCCCGTCTACTTCGGCCGCGCCATCGCGATGAAGGCAAACTCCGAGCTTTTGAAGGGCGACGTCGCCAAGGCCCAGCAGACGATCAACGAGTACATGCAGCAGCTCGAGCAGCTCCACCAGTCGATCGTCGAGTTCGACCCCGAGGGCAAGGAGGGGCTGAGGAAGTTCTCTCCGATGCCGCTCTGCCGCTTCATGCTCGCGAAGATGCTGTGGGACGAGGCCCAGGCCGAGTTCAAGAAGCCGAAGCGCGACGACGACCGCATCAAGGCGCTCCTCTTCGGCGACAAGCTGCCCTCCGGCAAGCGCAACGGCCTCGGCGCGTACAACCATGCGCTCAACGTCTTCATCCAGTATCCCGAGTCCACGTGGGCCGCCGACGCGGGCGAGATGGCCGAGAAAATCAAGGATTTCGCCGAAAAGAACTACAACGCGAAGCTCAGCGTGAACATCACCCCCGAGCAGCTGGCCGAGGTCCGCAAGATGCAGTTCCGCGCGCCGGCCGAGAAGATGGCCGAGGACAAGGTCGAGGAGGCGATCAAGGAGTATCTCGAGGTCCTTGCCCGTTATCCCGAGGTCAAGGAGTCCATCTATGCCGTAGAAGAGGTGATCCGCGGGCTTCTCGGGCTCATTCAGGCCAACAAGGAAGATCCCAGGGCCGCCGACTGGCGCATTGACGCCGACGCGATCGAGGGCTATCTCGCCGAGCGCTTCGCGGGTCTCAAGGACCGCGAGCTCATGACGATGGCCGGCGAGTCGGTCCTGCGTCTTGCGGCCTACGAGAAGCAGCTCGGCCAGCTCGCCCGCGCCGACCGGCTCTATGGCGAGTTCCTGACGAACTACCGCCGCCACGTCAGTGCGCCGAACCAGGCCTCCATGCTGCTTGGCGAGGCGATTCAGGGCGAGCGCTGGAACGACGCGATAAAGCTCTGCGGCATCATCCAGCAGCACTATTCCAACTCCCTCTACTACGCGACTTCCTACTCGCAGGAGTCTTACTGCCACTCCAAGCTCGGCGAGCAGGCCGAGGCGATCGCCACGATGAAGAAGTACGTCGAGGTCGAGAAGGACGGCATCGCGCGCGAGCAGGCCCGCATGGCGCTCGCCCAGATGTACCAGAAGGAGGGCTTCGACATCGTTTCCGGCGCCGAGACCAACGAGACTCCCGAGGCGGTCGCCGCCGCGCTTAAGGCGGGCTCCGCCCAGATCGTCCGCGGCATAAAGGAGTTCCGCGCCTTCGCCGACAAGGCCGACAAGGCGCTTGCCGACCCCTCGCTCACAAAGGCCGACAAGGCCAAGTACAACCTCCTCAGGGAACAGGCCCTCTTCCTCGTGGGCGACTGCTGGCGCCGCATGACTAAGCCCGAGGCCAAGCTCAACATGTTCCGCGAGAACGCCGCGAAGAGCTACGAAGACTATCTCTCCGCCTATCCCGAGGGGCGTTTCTCCACCAATGCGTACGTCCGCCTCGGCACGATCTACACCGCGCTCGGCGACACCGAAAAGTCGCGCGACGCCCTCGACCGCCTCTCCAAGGCGTTCCCC
The DNA here is from genome assembly GCA_902801025.1 of uncultured bacterium. Taxonomy (GTDB): domain Bacteria; phylum Verrucomicrobiota; class Kiritimatiellia; order RFP12; family UBA1067; genus UBA1067. The sequence goes on from CADCGZ010000001.1 coordinate 76,226, forward strand.
AACTCGCCCGAGGCGAAGAACGCGAAGCCCCAGCTTGCGAAGTCGCTCATCGAGATGGGCATGAAGAAGGAGGGCACCGAGATCTACGCCGAGATGCTCCGTACCGACGGCGCCTACTCTGCGTGGCAGTTCGTAAACGCCGGCGAGGCGCTTATCGAGGCCAAGAGCTGGTCGCTCGCTAACGACGCCTTCGAGAAGGCCATCCACAAGGCCGGCACAAACCAGCTTCTGACCGTTGCGAGGGCGCGCCTTGGCGAGGCGAAGTCGCTCTACAAGCAGAAGATGTACGTCCAGGCGCGCGACGCGCTCGACCAGTTCCTCGACGACCCGAAGATGTCGAAGATGTCCATCGCCGTCGACGCGCACCAGCTCATGATCGAGGTCGCCTCCGAGCAGGGCCGCACCGAAAAGGACTCCGACCTCCGCTCCAAGCATTTCGGCAAGGCCATCGGCTCCGTCAAGAAGCTCCGCAACTACTGGAAGAACAAACCGCAGTGGGAGCAGGATTCCGTCGATCTCATGTCGGCCGACGTCAAGCTCCGCCAGATGGCCGCCGAAGAGGCGATGGGGCTCAAGGAAGAGGCCGAGCAGTCCGGCCGCACGGCGGCTTCGACGCTCCTTGGCTTCCTGCAGTCGCACTGTGTCGACGAGAACCACCCGGCCGACAAGATGACCCCCGGCGAGCTCGGGAACCTCGAGCGCTGCTATGCGACGCTCGTCCCGCTCTGCGCGACGCTTGGCAGCGACTTTGCCGACAATGTCCTGAAGTTTGGCCAGGAATACCTCGACCTCTTCCCGAACGGCAAGGCGCGCATCGATGTTCAGAACGCGATGAACCAGGCCAAGACCGCCGGCGGCAAGGTGGCCGCGCCAACGGCGGCTCCTGCGGCCGACACCGCCCCAGCCGCCGAGCCTGCGGCAGAAGCCCCAGCCGAGGCCCCCGCTGCTGAAGCCCCCGCTGCCGAGCCTGCGGAGGCCGAACCCGCTGCTGAAAACTGATTTCTTAAGGAGAAGAACTAATGAAGAGATTGATGATTCTGTTAGCCGTCGCCGCAGCGACCTCGTCGCTCTGGGCCATCCAGGGCACGATCCGCACGGAGACCGACTCCAAGAAGGGCGACATCAAGTGGCAGAGCCGCTCGAAGTCGTATGTTGTCTCGTTCAAGAAGGGGAACACGATGGTCAGCGCCGAGTATCCCCTTGGCGACGTCGTCGAGCTCGACATCGAAAAGCCCGCCGGCTACGACAAGGCCGTTGAGAACGTCAAGCGCGGCAATGGTGCCGCGGCGATCGGCGTCCTCACGAAGGTCGTTCAGGACTACAAGATGCTCGTGTGGGACAAGCCCGCTGGCCGCTATCTCGTCGAGGCGTACATCTCGGCGAACAACGCCCAGAAGGCGTTCGAGATCGCGACGAGCGTCATCAACGAAGACAAGTCCGCCGCCTGGAAGGGCGATCTCGCCCCGGCCTACTGGCAGGCGCTCCTTAAGCTCGGCAAGACGCAGCAGCTCGAAGGTCTCGTCAAGAAGGCCGCGATCAGCGGCGACCGTGCTGCCAGCGCCAACGCGCTCGTCATGCGCGGAGACATGATCCTCGCTTCCGAGGGCGAGTCGCCTGACGGGCTCAGGAAGGCGCTCACCGACGCCTATCTCCGCGTCGTCCTGATGTATGCCGACGAGCCCTGCCGCGAGGCAAGGATCGATGCGATGCAGCGCGCGGCCAACTGCTTCGACAAGCTTGGCCAGGCGGCTCGCGCAGAGCAGCTCCGCTCCCAGGCCCGCAAACTCTAACCCCATTTAACCTTCCAAACCTTCCAACCTTTCAACCTTTCAACTTTTAAACTTTTAAACTTTTCAACTTTTAAATCACTCTTAACCAACCACCGAAGGAAACAAACAAATGAGCAAGGCAAGAAAATCGTTGATGGCATTCATGATCCTCGTCGGAACCTGCGTGGCCCCGATGGCGGCGCTCCAGTCAATGGGCCAGGAGCTGACCGATGAAAACGGCAACGTCGTTGCGCAGAACACGGCGCAGTCGAGCAGCAAGAAGGGCGGCGGCTTCGTTGACATCGTCTTCGGCTCGGGCGTCGTCGGCATGCTCCTGTGGTTTGCCCTCTTTGGCGACGGCGCTCTCGCAATCTACTTCTCGGTTGACTGCTTCATTCTCATCAAGCCCGAGAAGCTCATGCCCGCGCGTCTCATCGACCAGGTCCAGAAGGCGATGAGCGAGGGTGACATCGTGGCGGCCATGGAGGCCTGCCAGAACACCCCGTCTGTCATGTCCAACATCCTCACTGCGGCGTTCCAGCACGTCGAAGAGGGCTTCGATGTCATTCAGGAGGCGGTTAACGCGGCTTCCGACCTCGAACAGGAGAAGCTGATGCAGCGGCTTACGTGGGTTTCGGTCTGCTCGAACCTCGGCCCGTCTCTCGGCCTTCTTGGTACGGTGCAAGGCATGATTCTGACGTTCCAGGCCCTCGCGCAGGGCGGCGCAGGCGACGCGGCCGCGCTCGCAAGCTCGATCGGCCAGGCGCTCTGGCTACTCTCTCCGTAACAACGCCAACCGTCTCATTCTCCGCATGACCGCCGTCACGATGGAGTTCCTGAACGGGCTTCGCAATGTCGAGGTCGCCCCTGAAGAGGGTGCGGTGGAGGCGTAAGGGACAGGCGCACAGAAAAACACCATGGGCAAGAAGCCACAGGAAAACCCGCAGCTCGACATGACGCCGATGATCGACGTCGTGTTCGAACTCATCATCTTCTTCGTCGTCACGCTCGTCGAGGCGCAGAAGAAGGACGAGTCGATCGAGCTGGAGGACGGCAAGCACGGCATCGTGCTGACGCCGGA
>CADCGZ010000002.1 GCA_902801025.1 uncultured bacterium
CGCCTTCTTCGCGAACTTGAGCGCGTCGTTGCACTGGTAGTCGCCAAACTTCGGATCGGTCGCGGGCAGCACCCTGACGCCGCCGAAGTCCTCGCCGGGATACGCCTTCTCAAAGGCCGCCTTCACTATATCGCTGAGTTCCATAAGTTTTGATATTATACCAAAACGCCGCGCTCACTTGTGAAGCTCGGTTTCGCGGGCGCATTCAGCGCGAGTTTAAGTGCGTCGACGAGCGTATCGCCGGTAGGCGCAACGGCGCGAAGACGCCATGCGGCATGGCTCCCCTGTGCGCAGAGGATGCAGTCTATTCCAAGGGCGTCGGCTACTTCCTTGTCGTGCAGCGCGTCGCCGATTAGGATGAAGTGCGTGCCGCTTGGCACAGTCTCGCTTAGCGTCCGAAGTAGAACGCGAGCGCGCTCGAGCTTCGAAGCGCCGTCAAGGTTGTCTGAGCCGCAGATGCGCTCAAAGTATTTCGTGACGCCGTTTCGAGCCATGTCCGCCTCGAGGAGATCCTGCCTGAGCGCAGAAACTATCGACTGGCGGCACCCCGCCTCCTTCGCCATCTCAAGCGCGGTGACCGCGAGGGGGTTGAGTTTCTTCGGCTGCCGCCCGTACACTTCATGGTATTCGTGCGCTATTCCGTTCCACTCGTCCTCATTATGGGCGACAATTCCTATCTTGTCGTAGAAAGGCCTCACTGGAAACGCAAAATGGTCGCGATAGAACTCCATCCCTATCGGCTGCCCGCCGCGCACCGTAATCATCTCGTTGAGCGTCGCAAGCGCCGCCTCGGTATCATCGAGGAGCGTTCCGTTCCAATCCCATAAAATGTAAGGTTTTGGACGCTGCATGGTTTTCAGGGGTCAGGGGCCAGGAGTCAGTTGGAGATTGGCGTATTTCAATCCTGAGTCAAGGTCGGAAAAGGCGCCATCGAGCTGCGCGTCGTATAGCGCAGCGAGAATCTTGCCCATCGCGGGTCCCGGCTTTATGCCATGGGCAATCAAATCACGCCCCCTCACTATCGGCTTCGGCGCAGAATCCTCAACGGCAAGGCGCTTCGTCTGCTCTGCAAGCCATTTAAGCGGCTCTGGTTCCGACGGGAAAGGCGGCCTGCCAGCATCGTCAGCCGCTGCGACGCGCAAAAGCCGATCGATGCGAACGACTTTTGCAGCAAGGCGCCTTATCGCGCCATCCGAAGACTTGTCCTTCCACATCGCGAAAGGCCGCATGTGAAGCCGCACAAGCGGAGGAATCTCCTTGAGAAGTCGCTCTTCGTACGTTAGACGCTTCAGGAACGTCAGCGTCGGCTCAACACCGCGTTCGTCGTGGCCGAGCGAGCGGATGCGCTTCTTCACTGGATCGTAGAAGGTGCAGTCGGGCTTGCCAAAGTCGTGGCAGAGGACGGCAAGCCCCACAAGCAAATCCTCTGCATCGTCGCCGATACGAGACGCGGCAAACGCGTCAAGGCAGCAGAGCGTGTGGTTCCACACATCGCCCTCGGGATGCCACTTTGGATCCTGCTTGCAGCCGATGAGGCGCTCGAGTTCCGGATAGTACTTCGTCCAGCCGACGGCGCGAAGGAACTCAAGACCCTTGGAAATCTTGACGCCCTTCAGGATAAGCTTCGACCACTCGCCGAGAAGACGCTCGCTCGCAAGCCCCTCGGGAGTCATCGTCCTGCACACCTCAATAGTCTCTGGAGCGGGATCGAGATCGAAGCGGGCAACGAACTGCATGCCGCGAAGGACGCGCAGAGGGTCTTCGCAAAAATGGTCGGAGACATGGCGCAGTGTCCTGCGCTCAAGATCTGCGCGGCCATTCCACGGATCGACTATTTCGCCAGTGAGCGGATCGCTGTAAATGGCGTTGACGGTAAAGTCGCGGCGGGCAGAGGCGTCGCGAACCGTCAGCGTCGGGTCGTATTCCATCTCGAACGCACGGTGCCCGAGGCCGAGCTTAGTCTCGCGGCGAGGGATTGCGACGTCAACGTCGAGATGCGCGAGCTTTATGACGCCGAAGCTCGCGCCGACAAGATCGAGGTCGAATTTCTTTGCGAGAGCGGACTTGAGGTCGGCAGGTGCAATTCCAAAGCACTCGACGTCAAAATCCTTTGGATCACCGCCGAGAATGGAGTCGCGAACGCAGCCGCCGACGAGAAGCGCACGGCCACCCGCCGCCTTCACGATTTGCGCGACTTCGCGCACCGCCTCCATACCCGATGTCGTATCCATATCTAACCAAAATTTGTCAGCTGTAGCACTTTTCTCTGCGCACTTTGCACCTCTGCGTCTCTGCGTTAAAATCTGAACTACCGTTTTTAGGTTTAGGGAACTGTCAAATCCTTTATCCAAGAAAGCTCGCGTCGGCGCATCGCCTGATAGTCCTTTGGCGAGAAATCGTCAGCACCGGAAAGATGGTCTATGCCGTGGGCAATATAAAGAAGAAGTTCTTTCGCGGGCGACCACCCCCTGCGTTTCGGCGCCGCCTTAAGCGCACGGTCGCAGTTTACATAGACTTCGCCGTACACGCCCTTCTCCTCGCCCGGCATCGGATCGTAGCCCTGCGTAATCGCGTCTGTAGGTCCTTCTGCACCGTTGACGGCGAGATGCACCTCTGCGGACGATGCGTCGTCCTGAAGTATAACCGTGACCTCGCGAAACGGGATTCCGCTGCGAGCCGACGAACGGGCGACGAAGTTCTCGGCCGCGCGTTTGAGCTCCTGCCGCGAAAGGCCGAACGCCTTCGGAAGACGGCCGTCTATCGCAACCCTCGGCTTCACTTCGCGGCCTTTCCGCCCTGCGCGTTCGGAACGCCGCAGAAGCGCGCTATCGGGCAGCCGTCGCACTTCGGGCGCAATGGCGCGCAGCGCGTCTGCCCGAACGAGACGAGATGGCTGTTCCACGTCTTCCAGTATTTTACAGGAAGGATCTTGCGAAGCGTCATCTCCGTCTCGAGCGGAGTCTTTGTCTTGATAAGCCTGAGTCGATTGCAGATACGGTGTACATGGACGTCGACGCAGATTGCAGGAAGGTCAAAGCCGACGGCGACGGTGAGGTTCGCAGTCTTGCGCCCTACGCCGGGAAGTTCGCACAGCTCCTCGACTGTATTTGGCAAGACGCCGTCGAATTTCTCCTTGAGAACTTTCGGAAGCGCCTTCAAATGCCTTGCCTTGTCGTGGTAGAAGCCGACGGGGAAGATCAGCTTTTCTATTTCCTTTGCCGTCAGCCGCTCAAGATCTTCAGGAGCAAAGCAAGCGCCCTTCGCCTTTGCAAAGAGCCGCCGCACCGCACCCGCTGTGCAGGCATCCTTCGTGCGAGCAGAGAGAATCGTTCCGACGAGGACGCAAAAAGGGTCATGCGTCTGCGCCTCGATCAACTCAATGATAGGCGCAGAATGCGCCTTGAACTCCTTCTTCAGCGCAAGGTCGACTTCTGGTATGTCACCAATCTTCACACTGACTCCTGACTACTGACCCCTAACCCCTGACTCCTGACCCCTAACTACTGACCCCTGACTCCTAACTCCTAATCACTCCATCACCAGTCACCGTGTACTTGTAGGTCGTAAGCTCCTCGAGGCCCATCGGACCGCGAGCATGGAGCTTGTCGGTGGAGATTCCGATCTCCGCGCCCATTCCAAACTCGCCGCCGTCTGTGAAACGCGTAGAGACGTTGTGGTAGACCGCGGCAGAATCGACATCGCGCAGGAACTCGGCCGCACGCGCCTCGTCATTCGTCACAATGCAGTCGGAGTGGTGCGAGGAGTGTTCGTTTATGAAGTCGATTGCCGCGCGGTAGTCGGCGACCGTCGCGACATTGATGTCGAGCGAAAGATACTCCGTCCCCGCCTCGTTTTCGTGGAGCGTCACACCCTTGTCCTTTGCCCAGGCCTCGACCATCGGCATAAAGAGCGGCGCAAGCTTCTCGTGGACGAGAAGACACTCGGCGGCGTTGCAGACGCCAGGACGCTGGGTCTTCGCGTTATCAAGGATCGAGAGCGCCATCGAAAGATCGGCCTTGTCGTCGACATAGATGTGGCATACGCCCTTGTAGTGCTTGAGGACGGGAACAAGCGCTGCCTCGCACATAGCGCGGATGAGCCGTTCTCCGCCGCGCGGAATCGCGACGTCGATAAGCCCGACGGCGCGGACGAGCTCTGTTACCGCCGAGTGGTCAAGCGTCTCAACAAGCTGCACGGCATCGCCTACGCCAGCTTCGCGGACGGCGGCGGCGAGCGCCTTGTTCGACTCTATCGCCTCCTTGCCGCCGCGCAAGATCACGGCGTTGCCGGTCTTGAGGCAAAGCGCCGCCGTATCGATGAAGACGTTCGGGCGCGACTCGAAGACGACGGCGATCACGCCGAACGGCACACGCACCTTGCGAATCTTTATCCCGCTCGGGCGCTCGCGAGTCCAAATCGTCTCCCCTACGGGATCGGGCAGAGTCGCCACATGCCGAACGCCAGCGACCATCGCGTCGAACCGCGCTGGGGTTAGCGTAAGACGGTCGAGCATCGATGGAGAGATGCCCGCTTCCTTCGCATGCGCCAAGTCGATGTCGTTCGCGGCGACAATCGCCGCGCGGTTCTTCTCAAGGGAATCCGCTATGGCGAGAAGCGCGGCGTTTTTTTCGTCTGTCGTCTTCTTCGCAAGTCCGGCGGCGGCCGCACGGGCCTTCGTCGCCATTTCAAGTATAGTGTCGTGTACGTTCATTTGCGCGTGGGCCTCTCGAATTGCCTGATTGTGTCGAGGAGATACTCGGCGAGATCGGGATCTACCTCAAAAATATTGTCTCTCTCGGAATAGGTGACGTTGTTGATGTTCGCCTTAACCGCTATGAAGCGCTTGTATTCCTTCTTGTTCTTCTCGGACTTACCCCACTTCTCGCGGTCGAGGACGCCGCGGTTAACAAGATCCTGGAAGATGTCGTTGATGTGATTGGGATCGATGTCCATGCGCTGCGTATGGATGTCGGCCCACTCGTCGTCCTTATACTTCTTCGCGAAGTCGTCGGATATCTGCGGGCTCGTCCCCTTCTTGATCTCGACATGCCCCGAACCCGCAAGCGACAGCGACACGCGACGAATCGGCTTGCGGTTCGTGTTGTAGTAATGAATCTCCATCCAGTTGAGATTGCTCTGCTCAACCGTGATATAGGGATTCACCCAGAACGGCCCGCAGCCGTCCACCGACAGCAACGCCACGCACATGGCGAGCGCGCCAAGACAATGCCAGAGTTTCTTCATGCCCTCGTCCTCTTTCGATTGACAAGGGTTATTATACCAAAAAGACGCCGCCCGCTAACAGTCTAGAACGTAAACCGAGTTCTTGACGAGGATCCTGGAGACCAGATTGCCGACGATGATTTCGTATTCGCCAGCGTCGACGCGCCACGAGTGCGTCACGACATCCCAATAGGCGAAGTCGCGGGGATCGAGCTCAAACTCGATCGTCGCCGCCTCGCCGGGAGCGAGAGCGACCTTGGCAAAATCCTTGAGCTCCTTGACGGGGCGCACGATCTTCGGGTTCACTGGAGCGACATAGAGCTGCACCGTCTCCTTGCCGGCCCTCTTGCCGGTGTTGGCGATTCCGACGTGCACCTTCACCGAGGGGCCGTCCGCGCACTCCAACACCGAGACCTCGGCCTTGTCATACGCGAACGTCGTATACGAGAGGCCGTAGCCGAACGGAAAGAGGGGCTTTATGCCCTTCGCGTCGTACCAGCGGTAGCCGACGAACACGCCCTCGTTGTACACGGAGCGCGCCGCGGTGTATGTGCCGCGCTGTTCGACAGGCGTATCAGCAAGCTTGCGCGGCCAAGTGCAGGGAAGGCGGCCCGACGGGTTAACGTCGCCGAAAAGAACTCTGGCAAACGCCCTTCCCGCTTCCTGTCCGAGATACGGCTGGTGGAGGATCGTCGCGGCGGCGTCCGCCCACGGCAACTCGAGCGGAGCGCCGGAGTGCGTGATGACGACGAGGTTGGGAATGTTCCACGAGAGGAGCGTAGCAATCGCCGCGTCATGTCCCTCGGGCAGCTTGAGGTTAGGCCTGTCGCCGCCCTCGCATTCAAGCGCCTGGCCGTGGCCGACTTCGGTGCCGGTGAAGACGAGAACGGCATCGGCTGTCTTCGCCGCCTCGCGCACATCCTCAAGACTTCCGGATTCGCTTGGGAGGCGCCAGCCGAACTTCATGCGGTGCACGCCGGTATCGCCCTCGTACGTAACAGAGAAATCGTAGACTTTGCCCGCCTCGAGGCGCTTCTGCGCCGTCACGGTGTCGCACTCGCTCGCCTTTCCAAGCACTTCGCCGTCGAGGACAATCGTCGTTCCGCCACGATGGTCCATGTCGACGGAGAACGTGTAGTCGCCCGACTCGGGCGCCGCGAGGCGCGTATGCCAGCGGACGGCGAAGTTGGCTGCATTCATTCCCTCGAAGGGCGCCGCTTCGCCGATGTCGAGGCCCGGCTGCCGCGCAAAGCCCGTCTTGACGGGCGTGCCGTCGGTCGACTTGGTGTTGTCGAAATAGGAGACTTCCCACGCGCGGACACTCATCCCGGCGTCCTTAGCGGAAGTGTCGAATGTGCCTATCGACGACTCGATCACGTCATGCACGCGGTTCGCGTTGTCCGCGGCGACGAGCGGAAGCTGAACGATCTCGACGCCCCGCCCCTTCGCGAAATACTCCTTCAAGCCCGCGAGCGGCGTGATCTCATAGGGGGGATTGCCTTCGGCGCTCCAGCCCTTCAGCGTGGCGCGCGTGTCGGCAAGCTTCCCGACGACGACGATCTTCGCTGTCTTGTTCGGGTCGAGCGGCAGCACGCCATTGTCGTTCTTTAGGAGGACAATCGCCTCTTCGCCGATCTCGCGAGCTGTCTTCTGGTGCTCCGGCGTGTTGCAGCTTCCCTTCTCGCGCTCCTCCGGCCTGAAGAACTTCGTCTTCGCCATCGTCCACAGCGTATGCAGCGCCATTTCGTCAAGCACCGCCTCCGGCACCTCGCCCTTGCGCACCGCGTCGGCAAGTGGGTACGTCTTGGCCTTGGGGTTCGTGAAGTAGCGGATGTCCTGGCCGCGGTTCATCTCGACGCCTCCGCCGTTCAACGCGCTCTTCACGGTCGTGTGCGCCCCGCCCCAGTCCGTGACGATCATTCCCGGGAAATGCCAGCGGTCGCGCAGGATGCCGCGCTGGAGAAAAGCGTTCTCGCTGCACCAGTCGCCGTCCACCTTGTTGTACGCCGTCATCACGCACCAGGCGCCGGCGTCCACGACGGCGGCCTCGAAGGCGGGGAGGTAGATTTCGTTCAGCGTCCGCTCGTCGCAGATGGTGTCGACGTTGTTTCGGTCAAGCTCCTGGTTGTTGAGGCAGAAATGCTTGACGGTCGCGGCGACGCCGTGGCTCTGGATCGCCCTGATCTCGGGAACGATCAGCTTTGCCGCGAGGCACGGGTCCTCGGTGAGGTATTCCCAGTTGCGGCCACAGCGCGGATCACGCATGATGTTGACGCCGGGCCCGAGCATCTGGTCTTTGCCGCGCGCACGCGCCTCTTCGCCGATGACATGGCCGAAGGCGGCGGCAAGGTCGCGGTTCCAAGTCGCCGCGAGCGCGGAGAGCGTCGGAAGGACGGTCGCCGGATATCTCTTGCGCGTGTAGTCCCACGTCCAGCGCTCCATGTCCGTGCGGACAGTGTGCGAAGAATCAGAGAATATCCATTCGCGGTCGCACTTCGGAACGGCCATCGACATCGTGCCGCTCCCGCCTGTCAGCATCGCCTTCTCCTCTATCGTGAGAGTGGCAAGAATCTTCCTCGCCTCGTCAAGCGCCGCATCGTCTGAGACGGTGTCCGCAAACACCACTGCGGCGAGAGATATCGCACAAACAAGAACTTCAATTTTCATCTGTCTATCCTTTCTCCGTAGATTATATCACTTTTTTGCGACGCCGGCACCGCAGGTCAACAAGCCGCAGCCGCCCACCTGTTCAACGACGCTTCTTGTAGTAGTTCGGCGCAACGTCGGCCTTGCCGTCAGAGTAGCGGTAGACGCGCTGGATGGCGTAGCCGCCGCCCGAGCCCTTCCCTGTCTTGATGGCATGGCCCTGTCCGTTGACAATCGCGTTAATGCCGACGAGCGGACCGTCTCCGTTCGCGATCTCGACGGTGCAGGCGTTCTCGATGACTACGCCGGGAGCGTCGGGCACCTCGATTGCATCGTCAAGGAAGACGCTGTTCCCGTTCGTATTGATGAAGACATCGTAAACGCCAAGCCCGACCGCGTAGTGGCGCTTCACGCCCTCCGCGACCTTGTAGGCGGCATACCCCTTCTTCTTCCCACCGTGCGACATCCACGTCGCGTTGCCCGGCGGATCGTAGCATTTCTCGTTCTGCAGGAAGAAAACTTTGCCGTCCTCGCCGTTCCAGAGGACGTCATGCTCCTGGAAGTGCTCGACGAAAAGCCCGTAGCATGTCACGCCGTCGCCATTGACGACGATTCCGTTTTTCGACTTGTTGACCGTCCAGCCAGTATGGTCGCCATGGTCCGCGCGCCATATCCACGTGTGGTCAACGACGACGTCGTTCGCATTGACCTCGAGGCAGACATCCGTCTTGCCTGGTTTGCCAGTCCCGCCTACGCGGTAGACGAGATCGACGAGGAAGATCGGATCGTCGACATGACGCCGTTCGGACTTCTTCACCCCAACGACGACAAAGCGCTTCGACGCACGCTCCGCATCGAAGATGAGCCCCGCGATCACGATTCCGTCAGCGTCCGCGCATTTAAGCGCCGCATCGCCGTTCTCCGGAACTATCGTCGCCTCGCCAATGCCAAGGACTATTGTGCCTGGCTTCGCCACCTTTATGGGTTCGGCGACGCGGTAGATGCCAGGAGTGAAGAGGACGTTCTTTCCTGCGGCAAGCGCGGCGTTTATCGTCTTCGCCGTGTCCTTGCCTTCCTTCGCCACATGGAAGTCGCTCGCAAGGTCGAGGACCTTTCCCTCGCCCATTCCGCCGTTCGCCTTGCCATCGCCCCAGCTCACGCCCTTCGCGCCACGGCGAATCGCCGGCACGAACACCTTGAACGCGTTGCCGTCCACAAAGAGAAACGGCTTTTCGCGGACGACAGGCGTTTCACCAACGACAGTCGTGCAGCCGCCTGCGCGCCAGTTCGAGGAAACGCCTTCCACGCCAGTCGGCGCGCACTCGGAGAGCATCTTCCCGCCGTCCTTGCTCTTCGCGGCGAAATCACCCTCGCATCCAACGATCACCTGGTTCCAGTTGATGCCGTAGATTCCGTCTCCGAAGATGTTGTTGCGGTAGAAATACTGCTGCTGCGAGTAGGAACCAGCCGGCTTCTCGAACACGCAGTCCGCCATGAATCCGCCGGATGCCCAGCCGTAGTACCAGTCGAACACCGACTTGCGGAAGACATGGAGACGCCGCGCGGGAGCCGCCTGCGAAACAGCCCACTGGAAGTTGAAGTACGGATCGGCGTTGTTGTCGGTGTCTGCGATAGAGACGTTCTCGATCCCCACCCAGAAGTTGCACGTCGCGTTGTTCTTGTCGAGCGCGGCAGGCGTCTTGACGTTGGCGAGCTTCACCTCGTCTGGCGTACGCCCGAGCCCGAGAACCTGGGTGTAGTAGCCGACGTTGAGCGTGTCCGCCTTCGTGTAGTCTCCGGGAAGGAAGAGGAACGCCTGTCGCTCAGGCCCGAACTGGCGGTGATGCTGCCGCTTGAAGACCGTCTCGACCGTCTCGGCGACTTTCTTCATGTCGTCGTCCGGGGAGAAGACGCGCACATTCGGTCCCAGCGCGGAAGCCTGCGACGGAGCTGCCGCGAGAGCAGCGGAAAAAAGCAGCATGGCGGTTGTCATTTTTTGTCAGGTTTGTTTTGCGAGCCGTATACGGAAAGGGAAAAGAGGGAGATGCCGTAGCCAGTGTTGCGGCGCAGCCCCTTCACGCGGAGCTTCCTCGCGGCGGAGGGCTTAAGCTCGACAGTCTCGGTTCCACCCTTCCCTTCGCGCACACTTGCAGCCGTCGTCCACGTTTCGCCGTCCGCACTCACCGCTATGTCGTAGTCAGTTGCACGGGCGTTCTCCCATACGAGAACCGCACGCGTCACAGTGTAGACATCGCCGAGGTCGACCTCGATCCACTCGCCGTCCTTGTGCGCGCTTCCCCAGCGCGTCTTAGGGTCTCCGTCGACTGCGTTTTCCGCGCCAAGCCCCGCGTTCTCCTGAGAGGACGCCCTTGCGGCACGGCCCAGCGCGAGATCGATCTCGGACAGAGGCTTTGCGGAAACACGCATCGTCGCCTCCTTGCCGCCAAGCGAAATCGCAAGCTCGCCCTCGCCTGCGGCATCCGCAAAAAGGAGCCCGCCCTTCTTCAGCGAACAGAACGCGGGCTTGCGAACGAGCTTCACGCCCTTCACCGGCATAGCGCCGCCGAACTGGTCTTTTGCGGACGGAGTCAGCTTGAAGCTGTGTCCGACGGCAAGCTCGACCGACTTGGGGCCAAGAGAGAACGACACGACCTCAAGCTTCTCCTCTGGCGCAGGAGCGGACACGTTCTTCTTTGGAACGGCTGCCGCGTCCCACACAGGAAGCACCGGCACCGTCTGGCGTGCGCGCCCGCTTACGGAAAGAACCCCCGGCGCGGCGTCAAGGATGAAGAGCGTTGCGCCCTTCCCGTCGAAGAACCTAACCTTGCGCGGCGCATTGCCCGCGTTCCACGCCATGTACGTGCGCTTGCCGTCCTTCACAAAAGCGCGCGCCGCCGGGAAGTCGGCGCGAACGGAGAAGTCGAGCTCGCCCCACGAAAGGTGGCTGTGCGTAGCCCAGTAGGTGAGATGTCCCGTGTCGGCGTTCTTCACGACGCCGCGCCCCTCGCGCTCGAGCTTGTCGAATATCGCTGCGGCCTGCTCGGGATCGCTGCGCTGGAGGTAGCTGAGCACGACGTTCCCTAAAGAGGCGTTGCCGAGCTCTCCGTCCCAGCCGGACACGTGCTTCGAGCCCCACATCGTGTCGTAGTCCCATTTCGCGAACTTGAGGTCTTCGCTCAGGTAGTCGAGCGCTGGCGAGTTGGGCAGCCACTGGATGGAGTGCATCCACACTGGGTCGCCGCTGAAGTAAGTCCACCAGCCGACGCCATGGCAAGTGAGGTTGGAGTTGTAGGGCTTCGTGTACTTCGCGTAGTCGATGTTCTTCTTGTCGCGGTCGAACCAGTACTCCGCCGTGCCGCGAGCCTCGCTGACGTAGCCGAAGATGCCGGCGTCGCGCATGGAGTCGTCTCCAAGGGCGAGCCCGAGCAGGTAGAGCCCGCCCCAGCCCTGCATCGCCTCGCTCGAGGACTCCTGTCCGTTGCCCGCGCCGTCGCCGATCCCGCCGGCGAACGAATGGCCCGCCCAAGGGTCGAACGTGCGGAAGAGCGGGAAGCGCTTGTCTGTGCGGTCCCAGTTCGCATAGTCCTTCGCGATGAGCTTAAGCATTCCGCCAAAGCGAGACTTGAAGTCTTCGTCAACGAGGCAGAGCAGCGCGCCAGACCACGTGAAGTATCCGTAGTGGAAATGGTGGTCGTTGAACGCATCGGAGTCGTAGCTCGTGTTCTCACCGACGAGTCCGCCCCAGCGGGGGATGTAGGAGAAGTAGAACTTGTCCTCGCCCGGAGTCCACGTGAGCCAGTCCTCGAACTGGGCGCGCAGCCTTTCGCGCGCCTTCGCGAACGTCGCCGCGTCGCCGATTTCGCGCGCGGCCATCATCGCGCCGGCCATCTGGAAAAGCCCCTTCCCGCCCCAGTACGTGTCGCCGCCGAAATTGCCGCGCGCCGCGTAGTCGGCGAGCAGACGGCGGAAGAGATCGGCGCGGTAGGGTGACTTTGCGGAATCTCCCTCGCACGGTGCGGCCCAGCATGGCATCAGACCGGGAAAGTCGTAGACTATTGAGAGCGAGTTGCCGACTGCGATGCGCTGCTCGCCGCGCGGCGTGAGCCATGAGATTCCGTCAAGTGTCTTGAACTGCGGCTTCGTCCTGTGGAGATGGTGCGGCTGAAAGCCCTGGAGCGCAATGGGATTCTTCGCCTTCCCAGTCAGGTCTTCCGTCTTGACGTTCCAGGTCGTGGTCAGCTCTGCCGTCTTCTCGTCGTACTTCCAGTCGACTCTCGTGGAGCGAATGATTGCCGTTGCGTACGGCGCGAGACGGGAGAAGTCGGCGCGCGAAGGGAGAAGCCCGATCACAACGTAGGAGCGCCCGTCCTCCCACACGCCGTAATGGTCGTCGCCAACCTTGAGGACATAGCCGCCCGCGGATTTCTCGACGACTTCGCCCGGACCGTTCTCAGGAGTCACCGCCACCTTGACGCCGGAATACTCGATCCAGGTGAACGGGGAACCGTGGACGAGCGTGGTGCGCATGATCTTTGCGCCGTCGCGCAGGACCATCTCGACATCCCAGTCGTGCCAGCTTTCCACGAGCGTCGCATCCGGGTTGAACGCGCCCTTCGCGCCAACGACGACGGCACTGCGTTCCTTAACCTCGGTGCCGTCGTCGATCCAGTATGTCGGGAACGCGACGCGCACGCCTGACGCGCCGATTACGACCTTGGCGGGATAGCTCCAGAGGTTGCCGGTCCAGCGGCTCACGAGCGCGTCCGTCCACCAGTCGTTCGTCGGGAGGGGAAACGATTTCTTGTCGACGAGGTAGAGCGGGCGGTTCTGCATGATGCGGCTCTGGTCTCCGCGGCGCACGACCTTCCCGTCCGCGCCGAACGTCCGCGCCTTGCTCCACGGGGTGTACGAGGCGTAGCTCGCATCACCCTCGCGCAGTATCTCCTGTGCGTACCCCGCCCAGGCCGCGGCCGAAAACGCCGCGACAGCTGTCAGAAAACGCGTCTTCATAGGCTTGCACTTCCTTCAGGCGGTATCTCCACCGTTTCTCCTTTCCAGCGGAGGACACCCCTGCCGACACGGTTGCCGCGCACGGTCGCACGTCCGTCGCGCACCGACACATGGATGCTGCCGGATGGCGTTGGCACATTCCCCTCCATCCACTCGAGTCCGCCGAGATCCGGCTTCACGACATACTCCGCGAAGCCGGGAGCCGTCGGCTCCACCCCGAGGTAATACCTGCCGAGCAGATAGACAGGACTCGCTCCCCAGGCGTGGCAGAGCGACTTCCCGAAGCGGCGTCCGTACATCGCATAGTGCGCGTCGCCCTTCTCGTCGGGGTTGTACAGCTCCCAGAAGCTCGTCGCGCCGAGCCTGAGCATTCCGCCCCAGTACGCCTTCATCTCCTTCAGGACCTCCTTCTGCATCCCAAGCGAGCAGAGTGCCTCAAGCTCGTAGAAGCGCATGTACGGCGTCTGTATCTTCATGACGCCGTCGTTCAGCATCACGTTCTTAACGACGCTCGCCTTCTGCGCCTCGTCGAAGTAGCCGTAGAAGAGTCCGAACATGTTCGGATACCTCGTCACCATCGGATCGACCCTTCCGTCGTTGTATATCATGTGCATCAGCGCGCCCTTCCCGGCGTTCCAGTAGCGCGGCACGATCTCCGCGCGCAGCCTCTTCGCGCGCTCGAGGTACGACGCCGCGTCGTCCTTCGCGCCCACCTCGCGCGCGACTCCCGCAGTCGCCTCGAGCGCGCGCACGAGGAGCATCTGCTCGAAGCTCGTCACGCCTCCGTAGTTCGGCAGGGTCTTAGGCGCCCAGTCGATGAACATCCAGTCGCCTTCGCAGTCCGCCGGACGCCCCGCGCCGTCGAGGCGCGACAGCGCGAAGTCCATCAGCGACTTCATGCGCGGATACACCTGGCGCGCGAACACGGGATCGCCCGAGTAAAGGCGGTACTTCTCCACCGCGTCGAACCAGTAGAACGTGTAGTCCATGATCCGGTTGAGGTGGCACTTCACCGGGCCCTTCCCTCGCAGCGTCCACAGCGTGTCGCGGCATCCGTCGTAGTCTCCGAAAACGTAGTAGTCCATCAGGAAGCTCTGCACCGCGTCGCCGCTCCACACCCAGTGGTCGCGCTTCACGCCCTCGATGAACACCTCTCGGCACGTGAGGTCGAGCGTATGCACGGAAACGTCCCAGATGCGGTTGAGCTCCTCGTCGCTGCAGCGGAACGACCCGCGCACAGGCATCGCCTTCGTCTCGAAGTCCATCGCGATTGAGCCGATCGTGACGTCGCCGCTCGCGCGCACCACGCCGACGTAGCGGAACCCGTGCGCGATCGAGCGCCGGTACTCCTTCGTCTCCGAAAGCTCGAGCATCTCCCATCCGTCAAGAGCGCCGCCGTTCGTGTTCGCGAGCTCGACCGCCCTGAGCTCCGCCTCGCTCTCGGCGTAGATCACCTTCACGGCGCCGCTGCCCTTCACGTCGAGGAACTTCACGTATCCGTAGGTCTCCTCGCCGAAGTCGGCGGCGGCTATAGAGCCCTCCACTCCGGCTACCGGATGACACCATGCCGGCATCCTCTCGCGCGTCGGGAGCTTCGTGAGGCCCGGAGGAGTCTCGGGGTCGGTGAAGCGCGCAGACGAGTCGCACGGAACGTCCTCCGCCTTGTCCCACGTCGTCGTCCAGCCGACGTTCCATGAGGAGTCAGAGACGAGATGCGGTCCCTTTACCCACACGGACGGCGGACGCGCGTTGTTCTGAATCTTGATCTCGATGGATGTCGCGTTCTTCGGCAGGGTGAACTTTCCAAGCAGTGCGGAGCTCTCGGTGTAGCCGCCTTTGTCGTCCCACCAGCACACCGCGGCGTTTCCGTCGCAGCGCACCTCTAAAGGCTCGTCCGCGTCGAGCTTCACGTCTTTCCTAAACAGCACGCGTGAATGCGGCTCGTAAAGCGGCCAGAACGGCGTGAGGCGCGAGCCCCACTGGAGCCTCTCGCTCTGCAGCCTGTTGCCCCACCAGATGCCGTAGTCGCCCGGATACCAGATCCAGCGCGCGCCATCAGCGGCGGCAGCGGCAGAAATGGCCGCGGCCGAAAACGCCGCGACAACTGTCAGAAAACGCTTCATACCAACCGTTACCTGACGAAGACCGCGAATCCGCTTCCACCGACAGTTACAGAACCTTCGCCGTCCACCCAGCTGGAGGTCTTGGTGTATGTGCCGCACATCCGCGTACCGTTGATATAAAGCACAGCCGTCTTCAAGTTGTGCCCGTCAGTATAAATCATCTGCGTGCCATCGTCAGTCGCAAGGCTGAGCGATGCGATCTGAACATCGCGCGTCAGACGAATCGCTCCATGCCCCGAAAGCTCCCACTTCGTGCGCTTCAGAGCAGACAAGCTGTCGGCGTCCTGCATCGCCGGGAGATGTGTCGCAGGAGAAACGGACTCGCCCGTCGGAACGCGCCAAGTAGGAGTATTGGCGTAGCGAAATACACTGTCAACCTTGACAATTGGATCTGCGCCAGCAGTTACAAGGCAGACCGTACCCGCAGCTGCAGGGGAGACATCATAGGCCGCGGCGTCATTAGCGTTCTGCATGCCGCCACCATTTGCCTCAATCGTTCCCGTAAAAGCCGTAAAGTCCGAGCCCGAGCCGTTGAGAGCGACCTTTACGCGGCCACCGCTGCCGGGGCCGAAGCCGCCGTTAGAACCGCCATTAGCGTCAATGGAGCCAGCGCCCGCGAGCGAAGCGGCGGTGATGTTTACCGAACCGCCAGAGCCAGCCCCGCCGACAACCTCCGAACCCCAGATGGGATACCCGAAGCCGCGCGAGCAGATGACGCCGTCCACGGTCAGCTCGCCGCCGACGGCGAGCTTGATGATGCCGCCACCGCCGTATTTGGAATCGTCGCCGTGTCCGCCCGAGCCGTAGGAAAGCGGATTGAGGATCGATCCGTAGGAGACGAAGCCAGTCGTGTTGGTGATATGTCCACCCTCGCCAGCGAACGAGCCGCCCGCAGTGCGGAGATAGCCGGGGCCGTGGTCGGCCGTGTAGCCGCGCGGGGCACCGTCGTTGTCGTTGTAGTTCGCGCTGGTGCCTGCAACGATGCGGGCATTAGTGCCGACGGTCAGTGCGCCGCCAACGGAAACGTTAACCATCTGCGTCGGTTCGTTCGCAGGACCACCGTGAGTCCACGTGCCGGCGTCGAAAACCACATCACCAGTCACCGTGAGAGGAGCGGACGCAGTCGTGTGGAAGAAGACCTGGTGCTTCGGGTCGGCGAAATCGGCAAACTGCACCCAGCCCGCGACGGTGTCGGTGCCGGTTTCGGGATACCAGTCAAGGCGAACATTGTAGAAACGGTCAAAGACGAGCACCGTCTCGCTCGCGGTGGGAACGTGTCCAAGCGACCAGTTGCCGTCGACGCGCGAATCGGTCGAGACTGCACCAGTCCAAACGTTCGTCGGAGAGCCGGGCAGCATCATGGAATAGACAGTTGCCGGGGACGGGCTCGCCCAGACCGCATCGGTTTCATTCGTTGCGACAAGGCGGTAGTGATATAGCGCACCAGGGACAAGCGCAAGCGTCGCGGAAACGTCTCCAACCGTCGCCGCACCGAGGTCAAGGGTGTTCTCCCATCCAGTAAGAGAGCGGCCCTGGTCGGTGCGACCCCACACAGCTACAAGACCATAGTCGGAACTCCCTGCACTCTCGACAGTCGCGGAAAGCGTCGCCGTCGTGTCGGAAGTCAGCGTCGCCGTCGCGATACCGCCAGCAAAGGCGAACGCGTCAGCCGCCTTGGGCGTGAGGTAGAAGTCCGCGTAGTTGGAGTCGCCGTTGATCGCCTCGCCGTGATCTTCCACAGTGAAAAATTCGATAAATGTGTCCTTGTCGATGACTTCGCCGTTGTAGCGGAACTTCGGCGTCGTCGCGCTCGAGCCAAAGGTCTTGGCGTAGATGTCGTCGACGGTCTTGAAGCCGGACTTGATCGTGAACTTAGACGTCGAGCCTACGGGAACGTTGATGTAGGTTCCGCCCGACTGCCAGAAGCCGTCGAAGCCATCTGTCCTTAAGATGAGATTCGGACCGTTGAACGTGACGGCCGAATAGGCCTGCTGGGGCGAGAAGATGTTGGCGTTGATCGTGCCTGTGCCGGTGTAGACGTTGCCGTTTTTGGCCTGGAACTCGTTCCCAATGTAGAGCGTGCCGCCGGCCATCTCCTGGTACATGTCCGAGGCGTCGGCACTGACCGTGCCGGCGACCTCATAGGTGACGCCGGTCCCGATGACGACGCGGGCGCTGGCTGCTGACCTCGTTAGCTGGTTGCAGAGCAGCTGTCCGCCGTTGCGGAGGATGAGTGTGCCGTCCAGTCGGACCTGATCTGGATTGGCCGCGTTGTTCTTGTAGTCCATCGTGCCACCGTCGACAATGACCGTTCCATGGAAGAAAGGCCAGGCGCCGCCGTTCTGCAGGAGTGTCGCACCGCCGGAGACGGTGAGCGTGGTGCCTGCCTGCGTGATGAGGTCGCCGCCGGGGACATAGGTGACTACTACACCGCTGCCATCAATCACGACATTGTCGCCGTTGAGAGTATTACCGGGACTGGAAGTGGCTGCCGCGCCATCATAGTTCCAGTTTCCTGCAGTGAACCAGAGACCATCTCCGTTCGCGCCGGTCCATGTATATGTACCGGCTATAAGATGTCCCGCCATTGCGGCGATTGCGATTGTGACGAGTTTTTTCATGGCTTTCCCTTTCTGGTGGCGCTATTGTAGCATAAACGACGGTTTTGCAGATATCTATTCAAGCACAAAAAATGTGCCTTTTTGCGTCGTGTGCTTCGGCCTAAAGGGCCTCGCACCAAGACGGCAGCAGGAGCCGCGCGACAAGACGACAACAGGGGCCTCACACCAAGACAATAGCGTTAAGGGCGGCCTCGCACCAAGACGGCGGCAGGGGCCTCGCACCAAGACGCCGAGATAGTGGCCGCGGGACAAGACGCCAGCATTAAGGGCCTCGTGCCAAGAATTCTATCTTTCAATCCGAAACACAGCGGCTGAACCTAAAGTCTGTCGCCGACGTCGCGTAGAGCGACAGCCCACCTGTCGTGGAAGTAGCAAAATTTGCGAGCGCGTCGTTGATGCCATGCCAGGCATCATAGCGCGATGAGCCTGGTGCGGCAACGCGGGAGAGAAGCAACAACCGCCCGTCGGCAAACTGCCGAGGCTCGTCGCCCTTGGGCCGGTAGACGAGCGCGAGCGGGTCGGGCACGGCCCTGATCATTGGCGCTCCGCGGGCAATGAGCGCCCGCGCCACTTCGCGCTCACATGGCGAAATAAAAGTTCCAGCAAGCACAAAACCCTTGTCGACGGCTGTCATCAGACGTTCCAATACAGTCGAATAGCCTTTCCCTGGAATTCGCCGAGAGAGCCTAATCGCGCAAATTTTTCTTTCAGGGGCCAAGAGCTCAATCGCGCCCGCCGCGCTCCACCACTCGTCGCCGGGGATGCGCGGAGATGAAATAGGCTCAAGCACCTTAAGCGGCGGCGGATGGCCATGCATGAGATGCCATTTAAGAGGGTTGTTCTCGATATATTTGTCGGCAAGCTCGATTATCTCCCGGCTGAGACAGAGGCGGTCATGGTAGCCGCGTTCCCACTCGAATTCGACGCCGATTTTTGCGCTGCCGAATTTTGTCCAGCGCTTGAAGTTGTTGATAAACTGCGCAAGCTTGGCGAGCGGACGATCCATGCCCGGCTTGATATAGAGCCTTAGATGCACATGGTCGGGCATGATCACCGATTTCTCCACAATGATGTCGTCTCTGCGGCGCTCTTCTATGGAGAGCGTCGACAGTGCCGCCATGCCGGCAGGAGAATATAGCAGTCTACCATTGTCGTCGACAGAACCAAAAACTTTGGCGCGCCTCGCGACCGCAAAGGTGATGAAAATCGCCGCACCACGCGAGTAGTCATAGCCCTTGAAGCGGCGATAATGACCGGCCCCGGCACAGCGAGATATTGTCTTTAAAGCCATGGGCAGATTATATCACAAACCAGGGGCCCTTGGTGTGCTTCGGCCTGAAGGGCCTCGCACCAAGACGACAGCAGCAAGGGCCTCGCACCAAGACGATAGCGTTAAAGGCCGCGCGACAAGATGACAGTGTTAGTGACCGCGCGACAAGATAACAACAGTGGCCGCGCACGACATGGCGATAACTTTTAGAGGCCGCGCTACAAGGGCTGCTCAAAAGGCCAAAGCCTGTCACCCCGTCTTGGTGCGAGGCCCTTTAGGCCGAAGCACACCTTAGTCGGCGACGTACTCGATATCGTCGAGATAGAAGGCAAACGGCTTCCCCTGGCCGCCGAAGTTAAAGCCAAAACCGGTCTTGATCTGAGAGAGATCCTCGCCGTCAAGCGTTATGCGGTAGCGCGTCCACGACTTCTTCAGCACTACGTTCTCGAGCTTGCGGTTCGCCGTGTCGTGAAACGGCTTGTCCTTGCCGATGCCGCCCATGAAGAAGCTCACCTTCTCCCCGCCCTTCTCGCCACGCGCCCAGAAGACGAGCGTCGAGGCCTTCGAGAGATTCACGCCGCCCGGCTTGTCGCCCCAGTCGCCGGCCGGACTCTGCCAGAAGATTCCCGCCCAGTTGTCGTTCGCGGAATACTCGATCTTCATGCACGTCTCGCCGGAATGCGGCTTCTCCGCGCACTTGTCGTCGACCTTCATCGCGCCAGTGTTGCCCATGTAGCCCGATACGTACCACGGGCCGGTCGCGCCGTCGCGGTACACTGGATACGGCATCGCCGCCGCCCTAAGTTCCTTCTTCGGCTTCGGGCCCTTCCCAATCATCGGCCAGTTCGCATACGCGGCGTTGCCCTTGCCGTCGAAGCAGTACGCATAGAGACGGTAATTGCCTCCGCCCGGAAGCTTCACCTTCACCTTGTTCGTCCCCTGCCCGGCGACGATCGACTCGTCCCACCCCTCGGGCATCGCGAGCCCAAGCCCGGCCTCGCCGTAGTACGACGCCTCGTCGATAAGCGTCCACTGCCACTTCAGCTTGTCGCCGTCGAGATCCTTCGCGGCGACTGAAGCCTCGATCACCTCGCCCTCGGCCGGCGCGTCCTTCGAGACCTTCATCTCCTCAATTCGCGGGCAGCGGTTCGCAACCTTCCCGCCCCAGAACTTCGCGAGCGTCGCAACGACCTCGAGCTTCGTGCCGTCAGGGAGCATCGTGCCGAACCACGTCGGCGAAACCTCGTTCTTGTGACCCCAGGTGAAGACGTATCCGCCGAGGCACCACTTGCCCTTCTCGTCGAGGATCGTCTTCTCGTATATCTCCCGGTACCAGTCGGCCTTGCGCGTGGAGGTCCATTCAAGAGGAAGTCCGTTCGGCGCCTTACCACACTCGCCCGCGCCCATCGGCCCGTATTCCGTAAGGATGTAGGGTATCTTGCCGCCGAGTTCGCGCCAGCGCCTGCCGACGCTCGTCGCGCCGCCGTAGCTGTTGAGCCCCATGTACTGGAGCTCCGGCGCATACTGGTTGATTGCGTCGGCCTTGTCCTTCCACATGTCCGCGACGACAGTCCCGACGGGATGGTTCGGATCTGCCTCCTTAACCTTCTTGGCGAGATGGTTGATGAATTGCCACATCTCCTTTGGGTTCGGTTCTCCGAGTTCCATCTCGTTGCCGAGCGAATAGCAGAGAAGCGCCGGATGGTTCTTTATCTTCGCGACGGTCTCGAGCACCTCGCGCTCGGTCTTTTCGAGCGCCGCCTTGTTAAGGTAGCTGAAACCGTGGTTGTGGTGGCCGAGCCAGAAGCCGAGCATCACGGTGTGGCCATACTTCTGCGCTTCGTCCAGCTCCACCTTCGCCTTGTCCGCGCCCCAGGTGCGGAAGGAATTCCCGCCGATCTCCTTCAGCAGCGCCTTAGAGCCACCGCCACCGCCGCCCTTTATGAAATAGGGCTTGCCGTTGAACGTGAGGTGCCAGGCCCCAGTCGAGCCCTCGATGCGGACAACAGAGCCGGCTCCGTGTAGGGCGAGCGCCGCAAAAAGCGGGAGAAGTGCGACAAGTTGGGTTTTCATGCTCCCATTATACTATTTTACGGGCGAGCTCGCACACTCTATTGCGTTACAAAAATATGCCCGATTGCGTCATCGCCGGAATTCTGGTACAATAGGGGCGTGGATACGGTCCTTTTCATCACCGACCTTCATGTCGGCTCACACGTTCAGGAGTTCGCAGGCGTCTACGAACGCGCAGCGGCACACCACTGGCGCGTCATCGAGCTTGAACTCTCGCGCTCCGTGCGGCCCTTGAGCGAACTTGTCGCACAGTGGAAACCAGCGGGCTGTATACTCGAGGGATGCACAGTCAAGGCCACGGAAGCGAAACGAGCGTTCAGGGGCATACCAGTCGTGAACCTCGACCCCGACGCGAAAACGGCTGCATCGGCGCGCCACACCGTCACGAGCGATCCAGGCACGATAGCGCAGTGGGCGGCGAAGGAGCTTCTGCGCACAAAGCCCGCCTCCTTCGCATACTTCGGCTGGTGCACGAAGACAGTTTGGAGCGTCGAGCGGGGGCGCCTGTTCAGAGAAGCCGTCAGGCGAGAGTCTCGCGCCCCGTTCGCGAACTTCGACGCCAACTGGGACATGGGCGACACGCTTGGCGTGCAAAAGAAGCTCGCGAAGTTCCTCGCGCCCCTTCCGAAGCCCGTCGCGATATTCGCAGTGAACGACTACGCGGCGGTGCAGGTGGCGGAGGCGTGCCGCCTGGCCGGACTTTCCTGCCCCGGCGATTTCACCCTCGTTGGTGTCGACAACGAGGAGATGCACTGCGAATGCGCAGACCCGACCATCACTTCGATAGAGCTGGACTTCCGAGAGGCAGGCCGCCTTGCCGCCGACCTCCTTGCAGAGCTGATTGTGAACCCGAAGCTTCCACCGCGCCATCTCAAGTTCGGGCCTGTGCGCCTCGTCCGCAGGCAGTCGACACGCGCGCTGAGATTCAATGACCCGCGCATTACACGAGCGGTAGAGAGGATACGGCGCGACGCCACCACAGGGCTCACGGCCGCCGACGTTCTTGCAGAGCTTCCCTTCTCACGGCGCGTAGCCGAGAAACGCTTCCGCGCGGCTACCGGCAAGACGATACTTGAAGAGATACAGGACGTCCGCTTCGAGAAGATCTGCGAGCTTCTGGCGACCGACATCCCAATCGGGCATATCGCCGGGAGGTGCGGAATGCAGTCAGACTCGTTCCTTAAGCGTTTTTTCAAGGCGCGTACAGGAATGACCCTGCGCGAGTGGAGAAACGCCAGACGCGACTAACCCGGCACCATAGAGCGTGAGGGTCGGGTCGACGACAAAGGGAAGGTCGAGGTCCTTAAGGACCCACTTCGCAAAGCCGCCAGTCGCGACGAGGTGGAAGTCCGTCTTAAAGTTCTTTTTCAGCTCGGCTACGATCTCGCGCACCATGCCACGATAGCCGACGAGCGCACCAAAGCGCATCGCCTCCTCGGTAGAGCGGCCGATCTTTGGCGCGCGCCCTGAGCCAATCTTCATGCGGGGGAGTTTTGCCGTCCGCTCGAAAAGGTAGTCGCGCATCAGTGGGAACCCAGGTGCAATCACGCCGCCGCGCCAGACGCGGTCGGAAGTGACAACGGCAGCGGTAAGCGCCGTTCCAAAGTCCATCACGAGAACTGGCGCGCCATAGCGCGACACCGCGCCGGCAGCGTCTGCAAGACGGTCAGCGCCAATAGTCTCCGGCTTCGGGTAGTCGATGGAGATTGAGGTGCTTGGTGCCTGGTGCGCCATGTCAAAGCACTTGTACGTGACCTGGCGGAAGGCAAGGCCGTGCGACTTCGCGAACACGCGCCATGCGCGGTCGACTTTCGGCACGACCGAGACGTAGGCGAGAATGAGTGGGTGAGTGGAGGAGTGGGGGAGTCTTGCCAGCGACTCGACGACTCGAGATGCCTCGGCGAAGCCGCCGTCACAATGGGCCACATGACTCACACGGCCGTCGGACCAGAGTCCCACGGCCGTGGAGGTGTTTCCTACGTCTACTACGATGAGCTTCACTTGCAGAGTCGAAGCTGCTGGTCGCAGAATGTCTTCACGTAGCCATCGTCAGACGCAGCTCTCGCGCGCTCGAGCGCGGCGACCCAGACCTTGCGGCAGGCAGGCGCCTTGGGGCACTTCGGGCACATGACGAGCTGCGTCACGGAGGCGATCTGTGTGAGCGCGATTGGGTCGCCGTCGTAGGACGTGCCGATCTTCGCCAAGAGCGCGTCGGCCGCGGCAGGCGTCTCGACGAACTTCCTCAGCACCTCGGGCTTCGTCGCTTCCTCGACGGCCTTCGGATTCGCGCGCTGCCACTCGTAGGCCATCTGGTAGCCGTCGACATGCGCCATCGCGGCGCCATACGAGGCGTAGGCAGTCGCGTTGGGCTGGCCAAGTTCGCACTTGGGCTCGAACGCGCCGTACTTCGGCTCTGTCGCGCAACCGGCCGCAAGAAGAAGGACGAGCGACGCAAGACTCGCGACCCGAATCATTTTTCCCTTTGCAATCATCTTAAACTCCTTTCGTTTTGCAGTAGCGCTGACGACTCTGCGTCTCTGCGCCTCTGCGTTAAGAATTAGCCAAACATTTCCTTGCGCCAGGGCTGGCGCATCATGTCGTCCTGGTAGAGGAAGCGCTCCGCCGCCTCGTCGTTCTTCGCGTGAAGCGTGACGGGGTCGAACTCAAAGCCGCGCCCGAGACGCCACGCGACGATGGCGAGATTGAACATCGTCGACGAGCGGAAGCCGTTCGACTCGTTGAGCGCGAACGTCTTGCGGTTGAGGCAGCTGTCGATGAAGTCCGTCTGCTGCTGTGCGGGCTTCGGAAGCTCGGCAAGCGTCTTGAGGACCTTCTCCTCCGGCCACCACGTGCCGTCCGCCTCGCGGATGCGAAGCGTCTTGCCGCCTTGCTTCTTGTAGACGCAAAGGCCGTTCGATCCGCGCAGAAGCGGCTCGTCCTTTAGCGACACGTCGCCGTCGAGGATCACTTCCGTACCGTCGGCATAAGTCAGCGTGAAGCGGTCGAAGCTACCGACCGCCTCGGGATGCTGCTTGAGCCCCTTGTAGTCGATCTTGACGGGCGAAGTCTCGTCCTTGCAGAGAAGGTACTGCAGCGGGTCGAGGTAGTGCTGCGCCATGTCGCCAAGCCCGCCTGAGTCGTAGTCCCAGTAACCGCGGAAGGACGTGCCGAAGCGGTGGTCGCTGTAGGGTTTCCACGGCGCAGGACCGAGCCACATGTCCCAGTCGAGCCCCTCGGGAATCATCTGCGCCTTGTCCTGGACGCGCCCGGACCAGCCGAACTTCCACGTGAAGCCCTGGCCCTCGCCGAATACGCACTTGAGGGGGCCGTTGCCAAGAAGCCCGTTCTCGACAATCTGGCGAATCGGCTCGACTGTAGTGCCGAAGCCGTAGAAACTGTCCTTGAAACGGAACCACGTGTTGAGGCGGAACATGCGCTTCTGGGCCTGAATGACCTCGCGGACGCGCTTGCCCTCGCCAACGGTGCGCGTCATCGGCTTTTCGCACCATACGTCCTTGCCCGCCTTCGCGGCCATCACGCTCTGGACGCCGTGCCAGTGGGGCGGCGTGCAGATGTGGACAATGTCGACGCCTGGGTCGTTGATCAGCTCTATGAAGTTCTTGTAGCCCTTGATCTTGCCCCAGCCGCACTTCTCGGCGGCGGCAAGGCCAGCCGCGACGCGCGGAGCGTAGCAGTCGGTGAGACCGACGAGCCGCGAGCCCTTGAATGGCAGGTGGTTGGCGCTGTGCGCGATCTCGCCGAAGCCGATCAGCGCGCGCGTGAGTTGGTTGGAAGGAGCCGTCGCCCCCCAAAGGACCTTAGCCGGAACGATGTTGAACGCCCCAAGCGCGGCCGCACCCTTCAGGAATTCTCTTCTTTTCATGTCTCTACCAATTCCCTTTTCGTGTATTTAGTGTATTTCGTGGTTTAAAATGTATTTCGTGGTCTTGCAATCGCCTGTATCAGACCTTGCGCCATTCAAGCGAGAGGTCCACCGACCCCGCCGAGTGGGTTAGGCAGCCGAGCGAAATCGCGGTAACACCCGTCGCCGCGACTTCTTTCGCGCGCTCCAGCGTGATGCCGCCGGAGGCCTCGGTCTTCGAAATCCCCTTGCACATCTTCACGCACTTCTTCATGTCGGCGCAGGACATGTTGTCGAGCATGATCCACTCTGGCTTCGCCTTGAGCGCGCTCGCGCACTCCCGCAAGCTTTCGACCTCGACCTCTACGGCGAGCTTCGGGAACTTCTTGCGCGCCGCAATAACGGCCTGGTCGAGCTCGTCGGGATTGCCGCCCTTCCAAAGACGGCGGTGGTTGTCCTTCATGAGGACGCGGTCGTACATTCCAAGCCGATGGTTCGTGCCGCCGCCGCAGAGGACGGCGTACTTCTCGAACACCCTGAGTCCCGGCGTCGTCTTGCGCGTGTCGAGGATAAGGGTACCGTAGCGCTTCGTCGCGTCGACGAACTTCCGCGCGAGTGTCGCCGTCGCGCACATGCGCTGCATGAAGTTGAGGGCCGTGCGCTCGGCGGCGAGAATCGACCGCGCCTTGCCGCGGAAGGAAAGGATCGGCTCCTTCGGCTTCACGACGGAACCGTCGGGCTTGTGGATTACGACCTTGATCTTCGGGTCCACCGCCTTCATGACGGCCTTTGCGACAGTCGCGCCGGCGACCACGCAGCCAGCGCCCTTTGCATATATCTCGCCCGTCGCGACGGCCTTGGGGTCGACAAGCGCCTCGCTCGTCGCATCGCACCATTTCGACTTGCGCGCGTCGAGCGCGTCGGCAAGATCCTCGTCCAGCGCAAGCCGTACGGCTGCGCGGGCCCTTGTGGAAAGCATGACGTCCTTCATGTGGAAGAGACGTCCCCTATGCAGGCATCAGGAATTCCCAATGCTTGTAGATCATCACCGTAAGCGTGACGGTGACCACAAAGGCAATGAGGCCGAAGACAAGCGCGGACATCGCCGCGTTCTTGCTGATGTAGCCGTTGCGCGGCGCGGTGGTGTCGACCGGCTCGAGCTTGAACCTGTCGGCAATCGCGGCCCCACCGGCGCTTTCGCCGCCGGGGGCCTTCATCGGCTTGGTCTTTTTGATTTTCATGCCGACAATTATACCTAAAACCCTCCCTAAAAGTCAAGTGCTGCGGCCAACGGCCCGTCGCAAAGCGAAAGAGCCGCGCATCCGAAGATGGATGCACGGCCCTTTTCTTTCGCGTTTGATTCCGCGAGGAGCTTTAGTTGAGCTCCATGCGGCCGCGGCGCGAACGGTTGCGGATGCGGGCGCGCTGGGATTTCTTGCGCGCCTTGACGCACGGCTTCTCGAAGTAGCGCTGGTCGCGGATGGTCTTGAGAAGGCCCTCCTTGTCGAGGATCTTCTTCATGCGCTTCAGCCCGCGTTCAACGGACTCGCCCTTCTTGAGCTTGAGCACGATAGCCATTATTTCACCTCCTTCGCCTGCTCTTCGGTAGCGGCCGGGGCGGCGAGTTCCGCCGCACAGGTCCACTGGAGGATGCACATCTCAGCCGCGTCGCCCTTGCGGGTGCCGAGCTTGATGATGCGGGTGTAGCCGCCCTTGCGATCCTTCATCGCGGGGGCGATCTTGTCGAAGAGCTTCTTGACGGCCTTCGGCTGGAGGAGGCGGCTCGCGGCGAGGCGGCGGGCCGCGAGATCGCCCTTCTTGGCGATCGTCACGATCTTGTCCGCGTCCTTGCGGGCTTCCTTGGCCTTAGGCAGGGTCGTCTTGATCGACTCGACGAGGATAAGGTTGGTGACGAGACTCTTCATGAGCATCGCGCGATGCTCGGAGGAGCGTCCGAACTTCTTCATTACTCTCTGGTGACGCATTTCTTTAAACCTTCCTGATTACTTCTTGGACTCGAGGAGGTCGGCGTCGAACTTGTAGCCGAGGCTCAGGCCCAGCTGGACGAGCTTCTCCTTGATCTCCGTGAGCGACTTCTTGCCGAAGTTGCGGTACTTGAGCATGTCGGCCTCAGTCTTCGAGGCGAGCTCGCCGACGGTCGAGATGTTGGCGTTGTTGAGGCAGTTCGCCGCGCGGACGCTGAGTTCGATCTCGTTGACGGACATGTTGAGGAGCTTGCGGAGGCGTTCGCGCTCGTCGGCGTCCTTCTTCTCGGTATCCTCGAACTCGAGGGTCTCCTCGCCAGCGTAGTCGACGAACACGTCGAGGTGGCGGCGGAGGACGGCGCCAGCAGTCTTGAGGGCGTCCTCGGGGTCGATGCGACCATCGGTCCAGATGTCGAGCACGAGCTTTTCGTAGTCGGTACGCTGACCGACGCGGGTGTTCTCGACGAGGAAGTTGACGCGCGTGACCGGCGAGAAGATCGAGTCGATCGCGATCTTGCCGATCTCCTGGTCGGGCTTCTTGTTGCCGTCAGCAAGGCAGAAGCCGCGGCCCGTGCGGACGTCGCACTCCATCTCGATGGAACCGTCGACGTCGAGCGTGCAGATCTCCTGGCGGGGATTGAGCACCTGGACGTTGTTCTCGGTCGCGAAGTCGCCGGCGGTCACGGTGCAGGGCCCCTTGGCCTTGAGCGTGATGGTCTGGGCGTCGCGCGTATAGGTCTTGAGCAGGACGCGCTTGAGGTTGAGGACGATGTCGGTGACATCCTCGGCGCAACCCTTGATCGTGCTGAACTCGTGATCCACGCCCTTGATCTTGACCGCCGAAATGGCGGCGCCCTCGATGGACGAGAGCAGGACGCGGCGAAGCGAGTTGCCGATCGTGCGCGCATAGCCGATTTCGAAAGGTTCCGCCGTGAAACGGGTGTACGTCGCGGTCGCCGTGGATTCGTCCTTCTGGACGCCCTTCGGCATTTCGAAGCGGCTCAAACGGATAGGCATTGTTTACCTCCCTGTGAAGTGGTTGAAACGGACGATTAGCGCGAGTAGAGTTCGACGATGGCCTGCTCGTCGACGATCGGAGCGATCTGCTCGCGAGTCGGGACGGCGAGGACCTCGGCCCTCAGGTTGGCCCTGTCAAACTGCATCCAAACGGGGAGCTGGGCCCCCGTAGCGGCCTCTACGGAACGATTCGCGGCGTCCTTGGACTTCGCGGAATCCTTGACCGAGACGAAATCGCCGACCTTGACGACCATCGACGGAACGGCCGCCTTGCGGTCGTTGACGAGGATGTGCCCGTGCAGCACGAACTGGCGCGCGGCGCGGCGGCTCGGCGCGAGGCCGAGGCGGTAGACGATGTTGTCGAGACGCATCTCGAGCATCTGGAGGAGGATTTCACCCGTGATGCCCTCGCGGCGAAGCGCCTCTTCGAAGAAGCGGTGGAACTGGAGCTCGCCCATGCCGTACTGGCGGCGAAGCGCCTGCTTCTGGCGAAGCTGGGTTCCGTACTCGGACATCTTCTTGGCGCGGCGGCCGACGTGCATGCCGGGAGCGCCCGTGCCCTGTTCGATCGGGCACTTGGCCATGTAGCAACGAGCCCCCTTGAGGAAGAGCTTGCGCCCTTCGCGGCGGCACTGACGACAAACTGGACCTGTATAGCGACCCATGATTAGACCCTCCTGCGCTTGCGGGCACGGCAGCCGTTGTGGGGAACCGGCGTGGTGTCCGTGATCTGGGTTACGCGGATGCCTGCGGCCTGGATGGCGCGGACAGCGCTTTCGCGGCCGGCGCCCGCTCCCTGCATGCGGACTTCGCACTCGTGCATGCCCTTCGCGACCGCGACGCGGGCCGCGTCCTGCGCGACCATCGTGGCGGCAAACGCGGTGGACTTGCGGCTGCCCTTGAAGCCCGCCTTGCCAGCCGAGCTCCAGGAGATCACGCCGCCGCGCGCGTCGGCGATCGAAACCTGCGTGTTGTTGAAAGTGGAGCGGATAAACGCGATTCCCGCGGGAATCGACTTACCGCTCTTCTTGGCCTTGGCCTCGCCCTCCGCCGCGGGAGCCGCGGCGTCCGCGGCCGGAGCGGCCGGGGCGACCTCGTTCTTGACTTCTTCGCTCATTTCTTAAAGCTCCTTAGCGGCCGGCCTGCTTGGGCATCGCGATCGAGATGCGCTTGCCGCCCTTGCGGGTGCGAGCGTTCGTCTTCGTGCGCTGTCCGCGAACGGGAAGACCCTTCTTGTGGCGAATACCGCGGTAGGACCCGATCTGAATCAGACGGCGGATGTTCTGCGAGACCTCGCGGCGAAGGTCGCCTTCGACGCGGTAGTGGTCTTGAATGAAAGTCGTGATCGCGTGGATCTCGTCTTGCGTTACGTCGTCGGCCTTCTTCATCGGGTCGACCTTGACCGCCGCAAGCACGTCATCGGCGCGCTTGGGCCCAATACCGTGGATATACCTGAGGGCGAAGCGAATGTGCTTCTTGCCCGGGATATCCACACCCATCATTCTTGGCATATGTGTTTTACCTCGTTTCTTAGCCCTGGCGCTGCTTGTGGCGCGGGTTCGTGCAGATCACGCGCACGACGCCCTTACGGCGTATCACGCGACAGTTCTCGCAAATGCGACGAACAGAACTACGTACTTTCATTGTTGTTGTTTACTCTTTAGAGTGGTCGAATGAACGAATATTGTATCATATTTGGCCGTTACCGCGCAAGGGGGTAAATTAAGAAAAATTTTGCCCCGTCAAGGCGGGTTCCGGGGTGGGCGAATCACGCATATAAATGGTAAAATAGGGACATGGCGCAGACCAACGACTTCAACTACCCTAGGGAGCTCCCGATTTGCGAACATCGGGAGGAGATTCTTGCTCTCCTCGAGAAGAACCCCGTCGTAATCGTCTGCGGCGACACGGGCTCCGGCAAGACGACGCAGCTCCCGAAGATGGCGATGGAGCTCGGGCGGGGGAAGAACGGCCGGCGCATCGCATGCACCCAGCCGCGCCGCCTCGCCGCCGTGACGGTCGCAGAGCGCGTCGCGGAGGAACTGAAGTCGCCCGTCGGCGGCATTGTCGGCTACCAGCACCGCTTCGGGAGAAAGGTCTCCGACTTGACGCGCGTCAAGTTCATGACCGACGGCGTCCTTCTCGCGGAGACTCGCTCCGACCCGCTTCTCCGTGCCTACGACACTATCATCGTCGACGAGGCGCACGAGCGTTCGCTTAACGTCGACTTCCTTCTCGGGATTCTCAAGCGCATCTTGGAGAAGCGACGCGACCTAAAGGTAATAGTCTCGTCCGCGACCTTGGACACCGAGCGCTTCTCGCAGTTCTTCGGCGGCGCGCCGACGCTTTCCATCCCCGGGCGCCTCTTCTCGATAGAGATACAGTACCGCGAACCGTCCGATGGCGAAGAAGCAGACCTCCCGCGCGAAATCTCCGCCGCGATACGAACGCTCCCGCCACATGACGACGTGCTCGTGTTCCTCCCGGGAGAGCGCGACATACGCGAGACGGCAGACTATCTCCAGCGAAGCCAGTTCCACCGCGACGACGAGACGATTCCACTTCTCGCGTCGCTTCCCGCAGCCGAACAGCAAAGAGCTTTCCGTCTCTCAGAGAAGCGCCGTGTGATACTCGCGACAAACGTAGCCGAGACTTCGGTGACGATTCCCGGCATCCGCGCCGTCGTCGACTCTGGGCTTGCACGAATCTCGCGCTATGTCCACAGGACGCAGGTGCAGCGACTCCAGATCGAACCCATCTCGCAGGCGTCGGCTAGGCAGCGCGCGGGGCGTTGCGGCCGTCTCGGACCTGGCACCTGCATACGGCTCTACTCCGAAAAGGACTTCGAATCGCGCGAAGCATACACGCCGCCAGAAGTGCTGCGGTCGTCGCTCGCAGGCGTGATACTTACTATGCTCGACCTGCGGCTCGGGAACATCGAGAACTTCCCCTTCATCAACCCGCCGAGGCCGACGATGATACGCGAGGGGCTAAGGGAACTTCTCGAACTCGGCGCGATACGCCACGACGCAGACCACGACATCGCGCTCACCGCGATAGGCCACAAGCTCGCGCGGATTCCGGTAGAGCCGCGCCTTGCGAGGATGCTGCTCGCCGCTTCGCAGTTCGCCACGCTTCCTTCGGCGCTCCCGATTGTCGCGGCAATGAGCTGCGACGACCCGAAGCGCCGCCCCGTCGACGAGAAGGAAAAGGCGGACCAGGCGCACGCGCAATTCCGCGTTCCCGGCTCGGACTTCCTCGGCACGCTGAAGCTCTGGAAGTGGTGGGACGAAAAGTCGAAGGAGCTTTCGCAGACGCAGCTGCGGAAACTCGCGCCAAAGACATACCTCTCGTATCCGAAGATGCGCGAATGGCGCGATCTCGTGAGACAGCTCACGGATCTCTCGAAGCGCCTTGGCCTCGATATCGAAAGCGACAACGGCGGAGCGGACGCGCTGCACCGCGCGCTTCTAACTGGGCTTCTCGCACGCATCGGACATCTCGACCCCGAGACGAACGACTACCGAGGCGCACACGCGCTCAGATTCGCGCTCCACCCTTCCTCGGTCCTGGGAAAGAAAGGACATTGGGCGAGGGACACAAGACGCGAGATGGGCAAATCAAGCAATCAAACAATCAAACAATCAGGCAATTCCCCCGAGTGGATCGTTGCAGGCGAGCTCGTCGACACCTCGCGCCTCTTTGCACGAAACGCCGCCGAGATAGACGTCCGCTGGATAGAGCCGCTTGCAGGCGACATCGCTAAGCACAGCTACCGCTCGCCCGAATGGGACGCGGAGAACGGCTTTGTCCGCGCGACCGAGCAAGTCACGCTCTACGGTCTCGTGATCGTTCCCGCAAGGCGCCGCGACTACAGCCGCATCGATCCTGCACTGTCGCGGCATATGTTCCTTCTCCACGGGCTTGTGATGGGAGAGTTCCCGCACCCGCCGCCTTTAGTCCGCGAGAACGCCGCGCTGATAGGCGAGATAAAGAAGCGCGCCGAACGGTTGCGCCGCCCAGAGCTTTTCGACGCAAACGCGCTCGCACACCACTTCGACGAGGCGATTCCGCACGAGATCGTATCGACGCGCGATCTCGCAAAGTGGCTTCGCGTGGCGACGGACGAGGAGAAGGCGCGCTTCCGTCTCGACAAGCGGCAGTGGCTTCCGAAGGTTGGCATCTCGTCCGCGGCGTTCCCCGACTCGATACGCATAGGCGGCGTCAGGCTTGCGCTGTCCTACCGTCACACGCCGGACGATCCGGAGCGCGACGGCATAACATGCACGGTCAGGAAGTCCGACGCGGCGGTGCTGAAACTCTGGAGCGCCGACTGGCTTGTGCCGGGGGCACTTCCAGAAAAACTCGCGTTCCTTCTCGGCGTCCTTCCGTCCTCGTTGCGGCGCGTCGTCTCGCCCATCTCCGACACGGTGGCAATAATAGCCCCGCTTCTCTCGCCGGGGGAAAAGCCGCTCGTCGACGCCGTGCGAGAAGTCCTGAAAGTCCACAACGGCATCGCGATTCCCGCGACCGCGTGGGAGAACGTGAAATATCCGCCGCATCTGCTCGTCCGATACCGCATCAAGGACGAGGACGGAAGAATCGTTGCGGAGACGCGCGACCTCGAAGCGGCCCTTGCCGCCGCGGGCGTCGGCGGGCGAGGCGCAAGCGCATCGTCACCGCAAGACGACGAGAAGCACGTCAGCTGGGACTTCGGAACTCTCGACGAAAGGCAGACTGCTTCGTCTGCGGGATGGACGCTCATCCACTATCCCGCGCTTTCAGACGAGGGCGACGGCGTGAGAATCAAGCTCTTCAAGTCGGCGGATGATGCCGCGCGTGCGCACGAAGCGGGAGTAGTCCGTCTCTTCTTCCTGCGACTCACGCAGCATGCGCGTCCTTCTTTCGCGACGAACCGCCTGCCGCTTTCGGCAGGACTCTATCTCGGCACGATTGGCTACGAGCGATCGCGCATCGCAGACGACCTTCTCTGGGCGGCTATACACATGGGCGCAGTCGCGGGCTTCGCGCCGATACGCACGAAAGAAGATTTCGAAACGCGCTTGAAGGAGCGGCGCGGCGCAATCGACGCGGCAAAGGCGGAACTCTCAACCCTTTTCTCGTCCATCCTCGAATCGGCCGCGGAGTGCGCGGAGCGGCTTGAAACGGCCGCGCCCGCCGAGGACATCTATGACGCGGTGGAAACGCAGCTTGCATGGCTTGTGTTCCCGGGTTTTCTCAAAGCCGTTCCACCAGAACGGCTGAAGCACTACGAACGCTACCTTCGCGGCGTTCGCGTCCGCATCGACCGCGCGAGGTCTAATCCATCGGGAGACAGGACGAAGGAATCACGCGTCGAGCCATACTGGGAGCGATACCACGAGGCGATCCTCGGCAAAGGGCCAAAGATCGCAAACCGCGACGCGCTCGCGGAGTATCGCTGGATGGTCGAGGAGTTTCGCGTCTCCGTCTTCGCGCCCGAGGTGCGCGCGGCAATCCCCGTAAGCGAAAAGCGCCTCGACGCAAAATGGGCCGAGGCGCTTGGCGAGTGACGGGCTACCGCCTGTAGACTATGTTCGCGTAGCCGTCTCGCTGAACGCCGCGCGGATAGCTGACCGCCCCACGCCCGAAAAGAATCGCGTAGAACGGCGTAGTGCGACGAATCCCAATCGTCACCTCAAGAAGCTCGGGGATCTCTTTCTGCACGAGCCCGAGGAACCCGCACCAGCAAGTCGAAATTCCGTTGGCGTTTGCAAGCAGCTCGAAGTGGGAGCAGGCGATAGTGACGTCCTCGCCCGGCGTGGTGACGCCGGGGCAAGTTTCGTCAGACGAAACGATGAGAAGCCCGGTCGCGCCGCGGAAGAACATGTCCTCTCCGCCGTTCCTGAGTTTGATCGCCGGCACTGCAAGCCAGCGCGGAAGAAGCTTCGTGCCGTCGCGGTGGTTCTCGATTGCCTTTATGAAGTCACCACGAAAGCGATCCATCGCCGCGCGCGTTGGGATGCAGGTGAAAGTAAGGGCACGGGCGTTGCATCCGGTCGGAGAGTTGCCGAGGGCCTTCAGCACGCGATCGAGCACTTCCTGGTCGACGTCATCGCTTGAGAATCGGCGGACGGAACGCCGCGTCCTGAGCCAGTTCTCGGTAGCCGCCGCGCTTGGAAGCTCAAGTCCTTTCGTGACTACAGATTCCTCTGCGCGTCGTCCGTCGAACGTCACGGCGCCTACGGGGCATACCGCGAGGCAGTGCTGACACTTCATGCACCTGTCTGGAAACGCCATCTTCGGCAGGCCGTCGGCCTCCGCGCGCAACGCGCGGAAGGCGCAGTCGCGCACGCAAGCCCCGCATTTCAGGCACTTCGCCGCATTGACTTCAAATAATTCGCTCATGCAACACAGTATATCTAAAAACCTCCGCCCCCGTCAAACCACCGTTTTCGCCTATGGATCAATCAAACGGGGCGTGACGAAGATAAAGACAAACCTGTCCTCGTCGCCTTTGCGCCTGTCAGCGCCGCCGCCAAAGACGTATGTCGCGCCTGGCCTCATGCTGACCTTCGCGTCGGTGGTCGCGCGAACAGGGAAGAACGGCTGTTCCATCGGAAGATCGTATGTCGCAGCGCCTTCCCACTTCGCCTTCGCGCCATAGTCCTTCCACTCGGGCTCGCCCACAAGCTGCGTGTTCAAATCGATATCGATAAAATTGCCGTCAGCCGTCAATGACGGTGTTATTTGCACGATCGTCCCTGTCTCGCGCATCGTAAACGACTGCGGCTCTGCGGCCGCGCCCGCGGAGTCGACTCCATAGACGGTGTTTGAGCCGTCCGTCTGGCTTGAGACTGCATGATTTACATAGTAGTCGGTCGGATAGATGTATTCCATGACGCCCTTGCAAACCGTCTCCTCCCCTGGGCGCGTGACAAGGCGCGGCGACTCGAGAAGCTTGGCGCCGTCCTGCGCCATCAACCGATTCTGCAAGACCGCCGCATTGATACGGCTCGTGCCGAAGTAGCCGACTTCCGAAAGAGTCTTCCTGTCCGCCGACATATATCGAATGTCAAACTCGATATTTCTGCAATAGCCATCGTTATGGATATTCGTCCAGAATTTCGCAACCTTGGCAAGGTTCTCGGGTGTGTTCTTTATCCAGAGGCGATTGAGCGACCTGAGTTTGTGGAGAGACGAACCCTCCGGCCATTCGACGCCAGCGGCCTTAGTGAGCCATTCCTTAGTTTCGCGCTCGTCTTCTGCGACTTCGGCGGCCTTTTCCTCTTTCGTCTTTGGCTTTGCGTCTGGATCGGGATATGCACGCATCATGCAGCAATCAAATGACAGCCGATAGAAGAATGTCCACGACTCCATTCCGTCGGACTCAAACTTGCGACGAACCTCGGGGTCACTCAAGCGCCGACTCGACGGCACGAACTCGCTGTCAGCGCAATCAACAAGCCGCGCCGTGACAAAGACGAGGACGAACTTGTCTTCGTTTGCCCTGCGGGAATCCGTCGCGCCGCCGAAGACGAGAGTGCGGCCAGGGCGGACGCTGACCTGCGTGTCGACGCTCGCCCTGACAGGGATTAACGGCTGTTCCATAGCGAGGTCATATGTCGCCGCGCCTTCCCACTTCGCCTTTGCGCCATAGTCCTTCCACTCGGGCTCGCCAACAAGGTCGACACGAAATTCAAGATCGATCAAATCCGCCGTATCCGACACTGTCGGCGTCACCTGAACAATCGACCCGATCTCGCGCATAGTAAACGACTGCGGCTCTACTGTAGCGGACAAAAGCGCCGCCGCGTTCGTTGAGGATGCTATATTATGCTTCAGCTGCACACCGAAGTCAGTCGGATAGATAATCTCCTTCACATGCTTGCCGACCACTTCTTCACCCGGACGCGTGACGACGCGAACAGACTCAAGGAGCTTGGCGTCTTGGCGCTCCATTAGCCGTTCCTGCAAGACCGCCGCGTCGACGCGGTTTGTGTCGAAGTAGCCGACGGCCTCAAGCGCCGCGCGGCCAGTCTCGACAAAACGAGTGTCGATTTCGACATTAAATGACTTCAGCGCGAACTCATCGAGAATCTTCTCGAACTTCGCGAGGTTATCGGGCGTGTTCCGCACGTTCAAAGTTCCCGCAGTCTTCACATAGACCATGCTTGAACCTTCCGGCCAGTCGACGCCCAGCACATTGAGTGCGCTTGCAAAGTAATCCTCGTAATCCCCCTTCTTAAGCCAGATCTCCGCATCATCATCCAGCGACATACGCTCGACACAGGCAGGCACAACCGGATACACTCGCAGTTCCATCGGCTCGGCGGCCGACACTTCGCCAAGGCAGGTTATCCCCGCCACAAGCAACATCGCAAAACAGATTTTCTTCATATGCTAATTCCTTTCACATCAAATATTATACCACACCCTCTACGACGATCAACGATCAGTTATGACGCGAGATTGATCCGTTGGCGAGAAGCGGGTCGGGGGCGGACGGCGAACCGAGGAAAACACGCGCCGCCTCGCGGCAGCCGCCCATGCACTTCGCCGCGCGCGCGCAGTCCGTGCACATCTCAGGCAGGTAGTCATGGCGAATGAAATGCATCCATTCCTCGCTCTCGGGAAGTCGCTCCCACTCGTTCCACCTGAGAATCTCGACAGGACTGTGGTTGCAGGCGCGGATCATTCCGTTCGGCCCTACCGTGAAGAACTCCGTTGCCGCGGAGCAGCCGGTCGAGACCTGGAGGAACTTGTACTTCTCCGCGTCTATCAGGCACTCTGGAAGTTCCGTTCCGAAATGTCCGTACCGCTTCGCGCGCGAAAGCACTTCCTCCGCAACATCGGCGACTTCGCGCACTTCCTCTGCCGTCAGCATCAGTTCGGGATGAGAAAGCCCGCGTCCGCCGGGCAGAAAGCGGTTCAAGAGCAGCGAGTCCGCGCCCGCGACGAGCGCGGCGGAAATCGTCTCGTAGAGTTCCGGCAAGTTGAGCTTCGTGACCGCGACCCCCACGGTCGTTCCGCAGCCAAGTTCGCGGGCGCGCGCGAACACGCCGAGAATGTGCTCGACAGGCGTGTCGCTGTCGGTGTTCTCCGCAAACGACTTTAGCCCCGGCATACTGACAGAAAGGCGAATCCCGCGCTCGGCGCAGAAGCGCAGCACATCGTCCGTCACGAGCCGTCCGTTCGAGAGCAAGTTCACAAGCGCCCGCTTCGACGCGAAGTCAACGAGATCGAGACACCCTTCCTTCATCAGCGCCTCGCCGCCGGTGAAGGAGAACTGGCGAACGCCGTTCGCGGCAAATTCATCGATCAGCCGCTTCCACTCGTCGACGGACATTTCGGCACTCGGCTTTATCATGCCCGCGAACCACGGACACGAGCAAAACCGACAGGCGTGGTTGCAGCGATAGGTCAGCTCCAGCGCCGCAACAGGCGGAAGAACGGTCGTCACTTCTTCGGCTCTCCCAGCAGCTCGCGCAGACGAGGGAGTTGCGACTTCATCGAGATTGAATCGCCATCAGATCCATCACGAAGATACACATTGCCCTTCATGAATTTCTCCAAAAGCTCGACGTCTGACCTGTCGGCAAGGACACGCTTGCCGTTTATCACCCACGCCAGCGACTCTATGCGCTGAAGATGCGCGTCCTCGCCTTCTTCATACACACGGTTGCCAACCATGGTCAATTCTACAGAATAGGCATTGGGCGAGCCCGTCAGGATCCTCAGCGGCGCTTCTACCCGCACCCAGCCCGCAGGATCGCCGGGCCTTGCGTCCAAACGAGTCAGCACATCGCCCTTCTTTGCAAAGAAGGCGCCACGACCCTTGACGAGCGGCAGATAGCGCACATTCACTTCGTCGCCCGTCACATGCCCGTCTTTGTCGATGAACTTTTCCGAAATCCAGTATTCAGGATCGCGAGGCAACACACTGCAATAACGGCGCCCCCATTCTTTCACCGTTACCGAATCTCCAACCTGAAGTCCGAAGCTCTCGTATACCCACTTGTTGTCCGGGGTTTTCCTCGGCTCGGCAACAATCACTCCAGCGGTCGGAATGCCCAAGTCTTTCAACGAGGCACAATGCCTACAAAGCGCCGACTCGTCAAGCTTGATGTCAAGCCCCATTCCCCGCAACTTCACGGCGCTGTCACGATAAAAGGCAAGCTGAGACTCCAAGCCCTCGCAGTTCTCAGGGTAATGCGTGCGCGTTCCGCACTTCTTGCAGAGATAGTCAAAAGACTTCCTTTCGGGAAGTGCCATTGAATAGCACATCGCTGTAGGCCCGTGCTTGACCTTCGGCTCTGGCGAGGCGGCGAGCTTGTCGAGCATTGCGTTAAGCTCGTCGCGGTCAAAGTTCTTGCCCTCGGCCGCAAGCGCCGACAGCACCGCGACCCCAACTTCTATCTGCGTCTTCATGCGGACATTATACCACAACCGAAGACGGATTTCTGCAACTTCGCGCTCTTTAGAGCGGATGGCACATTCTACGGCGACTTTTTCAGGCGGTCACGAAGGTCTTTGTCGCGCAGGTGCCGGTGGTAGGTGATCGCAAAGCGATGTGCCTCGTCGCGGAGCCGCGTGCAGACAAAGAGCGCCTCGGAATCGCGCGGCAAGAGAAGATTCTCACGCCCGTCGTCGAAGACGATTTCCTCCTGACGCTCGGCAAGCCCTACCGTAGGCACGTCGTCGATTCCAAGCTCCGCGAGCGCGGCGCGCGTCGCGCGAAGCTGCGTGATGCCGCCGTCGCAGATGAAGAGATCTGGCTTCTGGAGCCCGAGAGATTTTGCGCCCGGCGCGGCGTCGTGCGTAAAGCGGCGGCGAACGACCTCGGCCATCGAGCGCGGGTCGTCCGCGCCCTCTATCGTCTTTATGCGGAAATGGCGGTAGAGCCGCTTGTCAGGCATCCCGTCTCGCGCCACCACGAGCGAGGCGACGGAATGGGTCCCGAAGAGGTTTGAGATGTCGCAGCACTCAATGAAGCGAGGTGGCGCCTTGAGCCCTATCGCCTCGGCGAGTTCTTTTAGCCCCTGCTCAACATTGCGCCGCCGCATCTCGGGCGGAGTCCTAACAAAGTGCGCCTTTGTCATCTCCTTTAAGGCGAAGAGCGTGTCCCTAAGCCGTGCAGCCGTTTCGTATCTCCCCTTCTCCGCCGATTCGCGCATCTCGGCCTCGACTTCCGAGAGAACGCCTGGACGATGTCCAGAAAGAAACTCGCACGCTTCCTCAAACCGCGCGCGGTACTCCGCGTTAGATATCCTACCGAGACACGGCGCAGAGCAAGTGCGTATCACGTCTGCAAGGCAGTGCTTGTGATCTTCCTCGCATGGGCATTCCGACTTGCACTCGCGAATGCCATACCGCTTCTCGACAAAGTCCTTCGCCGTCCGGACGACTGGGCTCGACGGGAAAGGACCGAAATACTTCGCGCCGTCGTCCTTCACCGTGCGCACGCACGAGAAGCGCGGCCATTCCGCGGCGGAATCGCCGCGGAGCGCAAGATACCGCTTGTCGTCGCGCATCAGTATGTTGAAATGCGGCTTATGGCGTTTGATTAGCTCGGCCTCGGTTAGCAGCGCCTCTGCGTCGTTCTTCACCGTCATCCACTCGAAGTCGAAGACGGTGTCGACCATGGAGCGGACCTTCGGCGCGTGGTTCGCGCGAGGGCGAAAGTAGGACGAGACGCGCCGCCTCAAATCCTTCGCCTTGCCGACATAGATGATGACGCCCCGGCGATCTCGCATGAGATAACAGCCGGGGCGACTTGGGACTTCCTTGAGTCGCTCGCGTATCAGCTCGCTGACCACTTACACCTTCTCAAGCTCCTTGGCGGGCTTTCCCTCCGCCTCGGCCTCTTCCTTCTCGCCTTCCGCGAGACCCTTCTTGAACTCGCCCTTCGCCTTGCCGAGCGAACGCGCGAGCTCGGGGATCTTGCTGCCGCCGAAAAGCAGCGCTATGACCGCGACGACGATGAGCAGCTGCCACGGGCCGATGTTCTGAAGAAATCCGAATACCATGATTGACTCCTTTCCCTTTGCAATCTTTGCCTAATAGGATACCGAATTTTCCCCGCGAAATCAAGTGCCGCCGCCAAGATTCCGGGCACGCGCGCCGCGGCGGAATGACGCCTTATGCCATATCCGCGGCGGATGCGCCGCGCAATATGGTATACTGTCTGTGTCATG
The DNA here is from genome assembly GCA_902801025.1 of uncultured bacterium. Lineage (GTDB taxonomy): Bacteria > Verrucomicrobiota > Kiritimatiellia > RFP12 > UBA1067 > UBA1067. The sequence continues at coordinate 40,007 of CADCGZ010000002.1, forward strand.
GACGCACACAAATCACAAACCGACACAAACTCCCCTTCGCCAACGAAGGACGACGAGGAACGCTGCTCGCGCTGCGGCGCCATCCTGACTGGAAAGAATGTCGGTGACGAGGTTTGCTACTGCCCAAACTGCGGTGACTTCGTCGCGCCCCTCGATACCGGCGAAAAGCCCTGTCTTGAGGAGCGCGCAGACATAATCGCGCATCCTCCGCGCGGCGTCTCGCTTGGCAGAGACGCAACAGGAAACATCGTTGTGCGCGACAGAATTCCGCGACGCTGGATCGTGGCGGCCATTGTCCTGCCGTTCGTGCTTGCGGCAGGAGCCTTCGTCGTTATCGACAACTTCAATTCACTGGACTCTGGCGGCAAAAGCATTGCGGAAGGTTTTTTCGGCGTCCTCGTCGGCAGCGTGGCGTTTTTTATCTGGTTTATCGCACTTTGCAGACTGACAGCCCGCCGACTTTCGCTGGGGCAGGCGGCAATCGTCGTCGACACGCTTTGGCTCGGATTTATGAGAGTACGGCGCCGTCGCTTCGTGCCGCACGAAAACGCAACCGCCGGCTTAGAAAAGATATGCGACGACAAAGGACGCGTAAAGGCAATATCCGTCGGATTTGCCCTCGGCGTATATAGTCAGCTCCTGCAGCAGGTCATCTGGAGCGAACGAGGCAGGCGCAACGAAGCGCGAGCGGCCTTTGTCCACGCTGTGCTTGACGCGCACCTCGGCAGGGCTGAAGGCGGGACACCCTTCCTTTGCGCTAAATGCGGAGCGTCGATTCCGTCCGAGTGCATCGACGCGAAGTCCGAATGCCTGACGTGCCCCAGCTGCAATTCCGAATGGTCGTGCCAATATGCTCATTACTACCGTGCACACGCCTACCAATCACAGCCAAAGTTCATGCCGCGGAGCGTGGAAGAGACGCGCAACGGCTTCATCTACCGCCCGAACGCATGGTGGAACGACGCCGCAAAAGACGCACTATGCAACCTTACAGCGTTCTGGGCCATTGGTTTCATTCCTTTGAAGTTGGCGAAACGGCTGGCGATCATCCCGAGCGTCGCCATCGCCTGCGCTGTTGCTGTGCTCGCCGCGGCTTCGGTACTTTATTTCATTCTCCGCATGCTATGGGGACGGTTCGCCATCCACCGCATCACCCTCGAAAACGGCAAAGGCGTCTATACATGCGGCTTCGGAAAGTTCGAGAAGAAGACTGAATTTGTATATGACCGAGAGACCTACCTCTCCATCCAGACTCGCCTCTTTAACAATCCGCCATCAGAATATCCCATTGCCATTCTCATCGGGAACGACGCATCCGCCGAGGAACAGCCAAGTCCTCTCGCAATCTTCCGTCTGCTTCCAGGAGAATTCTATCCCTGGGCCATCGGACGCCTCTTCTGCGCTGCCGCCGAAATCGACCCGCCGGACAATGACTAAACCTCACCACGCGGCAAATGCGCCGCGGGTGTTAATTAGAGACGTTGGAATCGTCCGTGACAAGGATGAATCCGACGTCAGCGATTTCCCAGCGGCAGCCGGCGGCGTTGCAGATGAGCGTCAACGCATCGTAGAACGAAATGTCCGCGGCAGACACCTGCGGCATACGCCTATAATGCGCCGACAAGGGTTCCTCCTTCACGCAAGCTTCATCCACACCATCTTCTGAATCGTCCTCTTCTCCCGAATTCGCGTCCTCCACCGGCCCTTTGTAGACAAAACTGATTCCACGACCCGGTGTTTCTTTAGACGCCTTTCTTAGGAATTCAAGGGCGTCGATTATTGTCGTATCAGGCCCTAGCGACAACCTTGGTATCGTGATGCTCTTCATGCGCGCAATCACCTGCGCGTCAATCTCGCGTCTGCGAACAATCTCCACTTCGTCCAGCGCGCTCTCCAGCTTGCGCAGATCTGCAATCAGTTTGTCAAGTTGCGCGCGCGCCGCGCGCGCGTCCTCCTCTACGCGCATGAACTCGTTGCTGACGCCGAGCCTGTCGCAGATTGCACGCGTTGCGGCATTGTCCGCCATGCGCGTGAAACGATCGGACAACCTGTCAGACCTGTCCCTGATTTGCTCCACCATCTTCTGCATCAGCTGAGTTTCTTGCTTGCGCGGCAGGCTGAACGACAACATGGGAATGTCGCAGTGCGCCCACGCGAATGCCGCTCTACACGCAATCATCACGGCAATGGCAATGACAGACTTCATGTTCATCACCCCTTTCTTTGTTTCAACATTATACCAAATCCAAGGTAGATGCATGCATTCACACTCAATACGGCGCCTGCACGCGCTCGTACTTCATATCGTTGAAGTCATGGAGTTTCTTTGGCTCGCCTTCGATCTTCTTATCGTGCAAATCGAAAATCGCACCGCCCTCGGCAAAGACCACTCGTTTGCGCGGCTTGTCGAAGTCCGCCCATGTCCAGTTTGCGCCGTCAACGACAGTCCTGCCGTCGGCGTCGCATATCTCATGGCTTTCCCAATAACATCCATGGCCGGCCGCTGGCCGGCCACAGTGAAACTGCTTGCGAAGTGTCAGTCCGCGAGATAGCGTCTTCTCGAACACATCAAGCGCCGCCGACCGCGAAGTCCACTTCCAACCGTCACGGACAAGGCGAGGGAAATATACCATTGCACACTCGCCCTTGCATTCTCCCCATCCTTCGCAGAGCTTCGGCGGAGCCACTTCGACAAATCGTCCGCCTGCGCGTTTCACGTCCTTCGTGTGCGGCAGATGGTTGATGGCCACGCGCTTGTTGTCGACGAACAGTCCGCCGCCGTTCCATCCACTGCCGTTGAACCAAAGGTCAAACGCCTTGAGATAGGGCACCCGCGATACGGCCGTCCAGCTGCAGTCGTAGTATTCGCCCGCGCGAACCTGCCGCTCAATTTCTTTGCTCGTCTTTGAATCAGCGGCAATCTCGTCGCGTCGGCGGAGATATCTTCTATATCTATCCAACGAGAAAGAGAGAGAGTCTATTTCGCCCATTTCCGCCGCAGCCCTTTCGGCGATGTATTTGTCTATCGAACTGCCTCTTCCGTATTTCGCGGCGAAATAGACGAGATGGCGTCCGTCAGGGGAGATGTCGCATCTATACGGATAGAGGCTCCCGTAGAACCACTGGCCAAGCTTGAACCTGTCGGTCTGCAAGTCCCATTCGAGGATTGCCGTCTTGCTCGACGGCCCTCGACGAAAGACGACCGCCTTGTCCGCCTCTCTCGCCAATATCGCGTGAAGCCGCGCCGGGATTTTATTCTCACTTGTCTGCATTTCTAATCTCATTGTTTATCCGTCATTCCCCTATCTCCACTTTCCCATTTCCCACCTCGAACTTGCAACCGACAGGTCGACCATTTCGATGCCGTCTCACGTCAAGCTGGTATTCCACGCCGCTTTCCGTTTCCACTTGATCACCACAAAAGCTGAGAGAGATATACTCTCCGGCACAGACCCATATGCGAAGTGCGTCTGTCTCACCCTTTAACATGACCCAACTGTCAGACGCACTCTCCACGACGAGATCGATACCACAGCTTTCGGCAAAATCGCGCCGGACCTCGTCTGTCCAGCGTTGAGCGCCGCATATGTCAAACTCGCAAACGACCATGCGGTTGAAAACCATGGCATAGGCTTTTCTGCTATCGATGTCGCCGCGCACTTCCACTGTCTCAAACCCATGAAAAGGCTGTTTCAATTCAAGTTCCCGCGAGAGGAATAATCCGTCTTCACAAGAATCCATGATGCAATTCGTCCTTGAATTCCAGTCGATCTTGGAGTCGAAGTCAAAGCCCATGAATGCAGCGCCAGTGGAATTCGTGCATGGTGTAAGCGCAAGAATAGGCATATCACGTGCCTCGTCCTTTATTTCCGCTATCATTTGATCAAGTAGTTCTATGTGTCGTTTCTTGCCCCGCGCCCTCTCTTTGGAAACATTAGCCCCTGCCAATTCATCCCGAAGCGCTGTCAGTGCCGGAAGTCTCCTCACCGCGATATCCTTGGCCAGCTTATTGGCCTTGCGCCGATCATTCATTCTCGCACAATTGACCATTTCGTCACTGGTTTCGCGCCGTATTGAGCGCAGTCGCTCCGCCAGTTCCGGCTCGAATACATTCTCGGATAATTCCTCAAGGCATCCCCATTCCGCCTCGTTAACATTATTCGTATCTGGTGAATCATCCGTATAAACGCAGCCTGCCCCCGCGAGCGCGAGGAACAAGACGAGAATCAGCCTTCGCAAGGCTTCCACCTTCGCCAAGGCTACGGTGGATAAAACGGCGAATAAAACGGCGGACAAGTTGATTCGTGCAAAGAGTTTCATAGGTTGTTCCTTTCTGCAACACCTTCCTAAGTTTCTCCAGTTACTCGCATGACATCTTCTCCGCAATTTCTGCGCATATTATATCATGTTTTCTCTGCAGGAATCACGCAGGAGAATTATCACCAAACATTTTCAAACGCCCTAGGCAATGAAACAAGCTTGTGCGCATAGATGTCTTCGCTAATCCACAATTTGCAAATTGTGGGTTAGACATCACGTCATCAGGTCTGAAAGAGACAAATATGAATCAGGCTGCAGTTCTGCGGGCACGTCTGAAGAGGATCCGCCTCAGCGCACGTCCATGGCAATCTGAAGGGTCAGACGAAAGAATCAGGCGGATTGAGGCCTCGTGCTCATCGTCCTTGACGGCAGACAACCGCTCGAAATCGCGCTGCGCACCTGTGATCACTCCTATCCAACGTTTGTCGCCTCGTGCCGTGAGCACGGATGCAGCCTGCCGCCGAAGCTCACCCGACGGACAATACAAGAAATCGCCAATCGCTGAAAGCGCGTATGCAGACATCTCAGTCGAAACCTCTGACGCCAAGTCAGACTGAAAGTACGCGAACGCTGCGCGACGCGCGCAGTCGATTTTCGTCTGAAGCGAGAACGTTCTAACGATACTCATCGTCTCGGCATCAAAATGCCCACGCTGTGCAAGACATGTCAACGCTGTATCAGCGCAAGACGATTTCAACGCCGACAACCAATGTGCACGCGCACGAGCAAAATCACGGTCATGCCGCAGCGTCTTAAGTGCAATGCGAATCTCCGGATCACTTCCAGACATCAGCGTCTTCTCGACAATCGCAGTCTGGCATTCCCGACGAGCGTTGCAATCGGCCAACCACTCCCAGCTTGCGAGCCAGTCCTCCGAAACGTTCTCGCCTAGATCCTTGCGCAGATAATAGCCACGATAACCTTGCTCAAAGCAGCGGATCCACCTTCCTCTCGCTCGCTCGGCAGGACAGCCGAAAAGCGACAAATGATGCTTCGCCCTGCTCATTGCCACGTACAGCAGACGCTTCGATTCGTCCGCATCGGGCGCATCGCATTTGTCAACGACCTCGGCAACAGAAGGAACAATCACCGCGTCGAACTGACGTCCCTTTGCCTTGTGAATCGTAGAGATGACGACTTTCTCGTCCCCGACCAGGAGATCGGCCTCTTTCAGCTTGGACAGCTTGTCCCAGTCTTCCGCGAGGACTCGCTCGAGCGAACGCTTGTCATCCCGATAGACCACATCTGCGTAGCGGAGAAAAGTCTCAATCCGCTCAAAGGCATGCTTCAGCGCTAGTTCGTACGGAACCTTCGCAGCGGCATCCGGTACAAGGCGCGCTTCTGGCATCAGCGCACAAACCGAGTAGCGTGAATTCTCCGCAGTAAGCGCGATGCCCGCGAACTCTTCAAACAGTGAACGGAAGGAGACGGGTATGCCCATCCGACGCCGAATCCTGTCATACGACGGCTTCAGCGTACTTCTAAGGGAGTTCAGCGCACTGCGATGGCTCCAAGCCCATCTATTGCCCTTCGAATGCGCGAAAGGCATTGCTGGAACGGGGTTTTTCTCCGCAAGGATCTGCATCGGCGACCATCGCGCGGCAAACATGCCACGGACGAAGTACCGCGCAGCGGAGCGGCTGAACACGCCCTTTGAAAACCGCCTGACTAGTGCGACCCAGGCCGTCGTCGGCGGTTTCGCGGCAAAGAGTGATACGAAGGCGAGAAAATCGCGCATTGGTTCATAGGAGAAGAGATCCACTCCTGAGACCTTGGCCATCCTGAAGCCGAGTTCGCCGACGATACGCTCGTATGCGTCTGCTGAAGCGTTGTCCCGAACAAGGATGGCCACGTTCTCCGCTATACCTTTCTGAAGCAAGTGACGAACTCTCTCCACCACAACATAAGGATTGCTGTCCCCCGACAACGTCACCTCGCCATTCTGACGCCGGACGTCAGCCGGAGCGGGAAGGAACTCCCACTCCGAACGCAGCTCCTCGAGCGAAAACCGCATCAGTATCTCAAGAAGGAGCGGCGTGGCGCGGAAGTTGGTTTTGAAGTAGTGGCGCTCGCATTCAGCAGTCTCCAGCGCGAAGTGCCCGGTGGAGGCTCCAAGGAAAGAAAAGATCGCTTGCTCGACGTCGCCGAAATAAACAACAGTTGCAGAAGCGGAGGCCAAGGCGCGGACGATGTACCACTGCAGCGGATTCAGATCCTGAACTTCGTCGATCTGTATCCAGTCATAGCGCTTCTCGTCTGGAAGCGAATGCTGGTTGAGAAACAGATACGCTTCGTCGAGCAGGTCGTCGAAGTCGACGCAACGGAATCTGCGCTTCAAACCCGAATATGCGCGTTCAATCGCCGAAGCGACGCCATCGCCGACAAGCGCAAGAAGTCCAGGAGGCAATTGGCGCAGATAGCACGGCGGAATGCCGATGCGATGCTGATGGACAATCAGCGCCGCAGAAAGGAAGTCCACATACGGATTCTTCCCCTTCTCGAAATAATCAGCCAAGGTCGTTTCGAGAAGTCCGTGCAGCCGCACGCGCATCGGTTCGCACATGCCCTTGATCAACCCCATAACGGCAACACCATGCGTTCGCTTGAGATCGGACGTCTCGCCCGTCTTCAGTTCCAGACGCAACACTTCGACGACCTCCCTGACGAAGTCCATCTGTTCGAACTCGTCCAGCACATGAACGCCAGGATGGATTCTCCCAACGGAAAGTAGAAACCGATGGCAGAAATGATGGATGTTGCCGACGTCTGGCAACGCCCGGCCATCTGCTACCGCCTCCATGCGATCCCGCATCTCAAATGCCGCACGGTTTGTAAATGTCGCGCATAGCATACGCTCCGGCGGCACGCCCTCCTCAAGCGCGCGAAGAATGCGCTGCGACAACATCTCCGTCTTGCCCGACCCTGGCGGAGCCAAGACCAAATGCTTCCCAGTCGAAAGCCCGACAACCTTTTCCTGATCCTGCGTCAATGTCATAACATCTCTCCTTTAACCAGCATCCTCCCCAGCCCACAATTTGCAAATTGTGGGTTGTCAGGCGGCAAGTTCAATCACGCGGCGGATGACTGGATCCGTCGGAATACGCAATTCATACGATCCAACGTATTCCGTCAGCAAACCAGACTCGACCGCAGGCTGAAGATCCCTGGCGAGGTATTTGCCAAGATGCCGAAACCTTTGGCATATATCCCGCTTGTCGGCATTGCCTCCGTTCAACAGGTAATGGCAGACCCGCGCCCTGAATGCATTCATCAGAGCTCTGAACATGCCTCGGTCGTCGTAAGAGCCGGACGCCATTATCTCAGAGCGAATTAGCGCGGCGACATCTCGGACATTGGCTGCTGCCTCTCTCATGTCGTCGTAATAGTTTACATATCGCCCGCACCGCTCGCGGCGCAGCAGACCTATACACTCAATCTGCTTGAGATATTGTGTAACGGCCGGCGCTTCCAGCTTTCCGTTCATGCATTCCACAAGCCACCCGACATTGCCTCCGCCTTCTCTGCTTTTGTATATTTCGGACAGCAGTGTCATCCGATGAGGATTCTCCAGTACCTTGCAAAGATCCCAGACATTTTTCATAACCATTTTCCCTTTCTTTTGCAACCCCACAATTTGCAAATTGTGGGGTTGGTGATGATTCATTAGTTATGCAGATTGTATTTATCGCGTATTTCAAATCCTTTCCGTGACGATTGGATTATACCGATGCTCCCTTGGACGCAATATAGGGAGTGGTTTCCACCTGACGAATTCCTTTAGCGAAGCGTATCGACTCCCTATTTCGGAAAGCCAAATCGACTCAAAGGCTCCATTGTGGCCGGCATAACGAGTGTCTCCTCCTCGCTCGACAATTGCAAGATCGTCTTCAGCCAGCAGGGCTTTCCGTATATTCTCGTAGTCGTAGAGATCGACATGCATTCCATGCTCGTAGAATGCAACCGCCATTCTGGCCAAGTTGTAGGCAGTCCACGCAAACCACGCCGAGAGCGTTACCTTGTACTGCTCTTCTTCTTGCCCATGTGGCTTCTCCAAATGGACACTCAGATGGATGCGTCCTGGCCCAATCCAGAACTGGTGCCCGCCGTCATGCCACCCATACGGTTCTTCTTCATTTATCCACTTGCGGAACTCCTCGGGCGAATTCTTTGGGACATCGAAAATGCTCCCCGACGAGCGGTTGTATCCGTTCATCTTGTAATAGTCCTCGCCAGTCATCGGCCGATCCGCATGCCGTTCCGCATCCACGGTTGCCTCAAGACCGATTCTAACCAGCTCAAGATAGTCGCCGGCCGTCATCTCCTTGCGATAGAACCTGCCTTCCTTCTCGCAGACAGGCGAATAGTACTTGCCTTCGACCAGTTCGCAGAACTTGCGCACCGTCTCTTCCCCGGCGAGTTTATCCTGGCGCGGAAACTTCGGCACATAACGATGGACAACGGCACGCGGCACATATCCGTTCCTTCGATCGTTCGGCCACTCCTTTTCTATTTTTCGATAAACGCGCATCCAGTCCTTTTCGGCAAGATCTAACCAAACAAGCATATCCTCCAATTGCTCAACCCGGGGCCACGGATTGTGGTCGTGAGCACCATTGTCGTGCTCTCTGCAGAATTCGCCGGGCTTAATTTCCCATATCCAAAAATCCCGATAGCGGCTCTCGCCCCAATTCACGATGAAGTACACGCCTTCATAGTGGGAAATCTGAGTTTCGTACCATCTCCCCCGACGATCCTGCCAGCAGAAACGCCAGATCGGATCACAGCGATCCCAATCGTTCTGAAAGTCTACTATGCGAACCACCAGTTTCTTGAACAGCTTCTCGAGCTGTTTAAGCAAAGCCTTCGCCTCTTCTCCAAGCCATATCATAGCCATCACTCCTTTCCCTGCTTGACTTCGTGGGTGATCTTGAGCAGCGCAAGATTCAGCTCGATCGTCGTCTTCCGCGACCGAGTGGAGAGGTTGTCGCCGATGAGGCTCGCGAGCTTATGCCCTGCCCGCGTGAGGAGATTCGCCTGCTCAGGGGAGCCCGCCTTCTCAGTCTGTATCGCCTCCATGTCGCGCACCATCGACCGCACCTGCGCATAGGTGTTCACAATGGCGAGCGTTGCCCGCGTAGCCACATCGCCTTTCAGAATCGTCGCCAACATGTAAAGACCGCGTTCCGTCAGCGCATAAGGGGCACGGCGCATTCCCATCTTTACGACTGCGATCTCCCTTGCAGGCAAATTGGAGGTCAAAATTTTTGACTTCCAATTTGCGAACTCTTGTTCATTCAATTGGAACACGAATCCCGCAGGGAACTTCCCTGGATTGTTTCGTATGGCCTGGTTGATTTCCTTTGTCTGCACTCCATACAGCGCGGCGACATCGCGGTCGAGCAACACCTGCTGATTGCGGATTGTGAGCATGCGGGATTGAACGGCGGCGATGTCGATCGCCTTGACTTCGTCTGGCTTTTTCATTTTCCTATTCCTTTCGGCGTTGTGTCGACGCATTGCGCGGCCGGACCACGGCCACTGGATACAATACGCCAACAGCGCATTTTCGGAATAGGCGATGCCTCGCCAGATGCCGACGACGCCTGGGCCGCGCATCTCGCGCTCAAGCCCGCGGAGGAAGCCTCCTCCTCACGTTCCAAATCGGCGGCCGCGGTTCCCGACATCAACGCCCCCTCCCGGATCGTCCGCCCCACCCTTCAGGCTTTTCGGTCCGTTCTCAGCGAGACTACTTCGGTTTCAACCCAACGGCTCTTCAAAGGCTCCCGTTCGTACCCCCGTTGCCACGGAGTTCAATCCCGGGGAGCAGTTAAATTATATCAAAATCATCTTTCTCACATCAAGCCGCCATTGCGCATCAATTCAGATCCGCGAACCAATTCCTGGCGTGGGAATGTCTTCGTTGACCCACAATTTGCAAATTGTGGTCTTTGTGACCTAAGACTTCACGCCAACATAGTAGCTACTCTACAGGATTCACCCCCATGTCCGTTCGAAAAACGTCAAGCATGACACTGCCATCGTAGCCTTCTTTGCTATCGTCATACCAAAGGGAGAGCCTTATTACCTGACAACCCTTTCGCCAAGTGTATTCATGGCAATATCTTCCGGACTTTGGCTTCTCGCTGACATTCGCCGACTTGTCGAGATATCTATCGCCTGAGGCCGGGCCAAGAACTCCCTCAAGATATGTCTTCAGCCTGCCGCCGTTTTTCCTGACACAATCATCTTCATAACCTCTTCTGTAATGACGAGATGAAAAAGGCATATGGCCATAGACTTCTAATATCATTCCAGTTGACTTGTCGGCTATCACTGACGCCATCCACCCGCTTTTCCCATCAAATGGCCCTCCACGCCTTGGGTCCTCTACACCGTTGCATGCGGAAGCGTGATAATAATAGCCGCGGCAACAAAATCTTGATAGTTGAACATCATTAGTCTGCACATTATACCACTCGATGGCATCCAACCACTCGCTGACATCGTCTGCACCGCCTCTGCCAAGATCGTTTAATTCGAGCTTTCCTCCCCATGGTTCGTCAAATTTCGCCCCAAACAATTCCCGAATGGGAAGCATTTCCGAGCAATCGTTATTCACGCAACCGCATGTCACCATCCCAACAATTGACACTAACGCTATTATTAGACACATTATTTTCGAGTTCATTCCGTTGCCCCTCTCTTAATCCTGTCAATCTTGTTAATCCTGTCTAAAACTCCTATCCCTTACAGCGAATCGACAAAGGCGGGGAAGCGCGTGACGATTTCTGCGCGTTCGCGATGGAAGAGCAGATGCTCAACGTCGCGCCGCTTGATGTATCCCTTGCCAAGCCAAGTCGAGTAATTGCCCCTGTCGAAATCGGGAAACGCCGCCAATACCTGCTCGGTCGACATGCAGGCATAATCGTGGAAACGCTCTCTGAAAGTAATGTAGTTCATTGACTTTGTTTCTTATACGCGCATATTATACCGCATTTCAGAAACAAAAGCCAACCGCAGCGACCCGAGACATCCTCGCATTCTCTTTCGGCAACGATTCAACTTTCCGAAAAAACTGCGATTATGGTGCGGACGAAACCGTTTTACTGGCCTACAAGTTCATACGTCAGTCGTTGCCCGTCGCATGTGACCTTGATATCGCGCAGTATCGTCGCCCATCTTCATTTCAACTCCATTTCATTTGATCTTCTTGAGGACAAAATCACTCGTCCTGCTTGACCGCGATGGGCTGAGCGGCGCGCTGATCGCCTTGCTTTGCATCGTCAATTCGGTCATTCCAGTCAAAATAGTAGCGCTCGACAAGATTTGAAGTGTTTGGAGCAGTCTTACAGTCCAGCCCCCCTTGGTCAATCAGCTGCGCCCTGCTTTGCCGGCTCCACGACGGCATCCTTGAGTTTCAACGAGCTGTCGAAGTCCGACTTTCGGATTGTGCCAGTCAGGCGCAGGGGATTCTCGTATAGGCTAAACGGAAAGTCCTCTTTTTTCATGATTCCCTTCAACCTCGCGGAAATGCGCAGAATCGGCATCTCGCGCGA
>CADCGZ010000003.1 GCA_902801025.1 uncultured bacterium
GCAACTACGCGATGCAGTTCCTCGACGGGTGCGTCTCCAACACCGTCACGCGCTGTCTCATGGAGGATCTTGGCGCGGGCGGCATGATCATTGGTTCGAGGTGCGGATATGTCGCCAACGGCGAAACGCTTTCGCGCCGCGTCATTTCGAAAAGGGCACCGCGTACCGTCGCGTTTAACCGCGTCGAGAACTGCGTTATCCGGGGCGGCGGACGTTTCAATCCCGAAGCAACGGGAATTGTCTTTACCCACGTCTCAGACTCGAAGGTGCTTCACTGCGACATATACGACTTCTTCTATTCGGGAGTCTCGGTCGGATGGACGTGGGGGTTCCGCGGCTCGGTCGCACAGCGCAACGAGATCGCGTACAACAGGATATACGACCTCGGGAAAGGCGTCATGAGCGACATGGGCGGTGTCTATACGCTCGGCACCAGCTTCGGGACTACGGTTCACGACAACGTCATCCACGATGTGAACAGCTATTCATACGGCGGATGGGGCATCTACTTCGACGAGGGAAGCGAAGGGGTTGTCGCGGAGCGCAACCTCTGCTGGAATACGACCGACGGAGGCTTTCACCAGCATTATGGCACAGGCTGCATAGTGAGAAACAACATCTTCGCCTGGAACCGCACACGCGGAGCGGTCAGGATGGAGCGTGCGGTCGTGCAGGACGTTCCGTGTACGCTTAACTTCCTGAACAACATCGTGATCGTGAAGGGGAGCCCTCTCGCCGGACGCGGCGTGCGCAACGTCGGCGGCATCTGGGCAGGAAACCTGTGGTACGACTTTTCGGGCAAGCCCGATTTCGACGGTCTCGACTGGAACGGATGGGTCGCGAGCAGGAAGGAGATTCTCGGAAAGTACGCCGACCCGCAATTCGAGAATCCCGAAGCCTTCGACTTCCGGCTCAAGCCGTCCTCCCCGGCCTTCGCGCTCGGTTAAGAAAGGAAGCAAAAAAAATGAACCAGACAATTTTTACGCACAACCCGTTTCCTAAGGTGGGCATTCGACCAATCATCGACGGACGTCGGCGCGGCGTCAGGGAGTCGCTCGAAGACCAGACGATGGCGATGGCAAAAGCCGCCGCGAAGCTCATCAGCGACAACCTCCGCTATCCTGACGGCACACCTGTCGAATGCGTCATTGCAGACACGACGATCGGCGGCAGGTTTGAGGCCGCGCAGTGCGCGAACAAGTTCGCTGCGAATAACGTCGGCGTATCACTTTCCGTCACGCCTTGCTGGTGCTACGGCACCGAGACGATGGACATTGCCCCGACGATCCCGAAGGCCGTCTGGGGCTTCAACGGCACGGAGCGTCCTGGCGCCGTCTATCTCGCATGCATGCTCGCGGGCTACGCGCAACGCGGAATGCCCGCATACGGCATCTACGGGCGCGAAGTGCAGAACCGCGACGAGACGACAAAGATTCCCGCAGACGTCGCAGAGAAGATCCTTAGGTTCGCAAAGGCGGGTCTCGCTGTCGCAATGATGAAGGGCAAGAGCTATCTCTCGATCGGAACTTCCGCGATGGGCATCGCTGGCTCCTTCGTTGACGTCAACTTCATGCAGGACTATCTTGGCATCGCTCCCGAGAACATGGACGAGTGCGAAATCCTCCGCCGCATAGAGGAGGGCATCTACGACAAGGAAGAGTACAAGAAGGCCCTTGCGTGGATGAAGAAGAACCTCAAGGAAGGAAAGGACTACAATCCTCCGAAGATTCAGAAGTCTCGCGCCGAGAAGGACAAGGACTGGGAGTTCATCGCCAAGATGGCGATCATCGTCCGCGACATGATGGCCGGCAATCCCAAGCTCAAGGAGATGGGCTTCGGCGAAGAGGCCGTGGGCCGCAATGCGATCGCAGGCGGCTTCCAGGGCCAGCGCCAGTGGACCGACCACTGGCCGAATGGCGACGTCGCCGAGGTTATGTGCAACACGTCGTTCGACTGGAACGGCAAGAAGATGCCGCAGATCCTCGCGACGGAGAACGACTCGCTCAACGGAATCTGCATGCTTCTCATGTGGCTCCTCACGAACAAGGCGTCGATGTTCGCCGACGTCCGCACGTACTGGAGCGACGCGGCCGTGAAGCGCGCGACAGGGAAGGGGCTTCCGAAGGACGCGAAGGCGGGCATCATCCACCTCCTCAACTCGGGCTCCTGCTGCCTCGACGCGGCGGGCGAGATGAAGGAGAAGGGCAAGAGCGTGTTCAAGAACTGGTGGGATGTCACCCAGAAGGACATCGACGCCACCTTGAAGGCGACGAAGTGGGTTCCGGCGGGAGTCGAATACTTCCGCGGCGGCGGATGATTCGCATTTCGATCGTGAAGGGCCAGGGGCCTGTTCTTCAGATTGCCGAGGGCTATTCCGTCACTCTCGATCCGAAGCAGCAGAAGACGCTGATGGAGCGCACGAACCCCGAATGGCCTTGTACTTGGTTTACGCCGCGCCTCACGGGGAAGGGCTTTTTCAAGGATGTCTACTCGGTGATGAACGCATGGGCGGCGAATCACGGCGCGATCGCATACGGCCACATCGGAGCCGATCTCATCACGCTCGCCTCGATGCTCCGCATTCCGGTCGCCATGCACAACGTTCCGGAAGAGAAGGTCTTCCAGCCGCATTGCTGGGGTCTCTTCGGCGCGTCGGACGATCCAACCGGCGCAGACTACCGCGCCTGCGCGAACTTCGGCCCGCTATACGCCACGAACCGCTAAGTATCCTTAGTTGTGTCACACAAGGGCGGCGTTTGGCGATGTTTAATCGCCGCGCCGCCCGATGGTGAGGCCTGCGCCCGACCTGCTCGCCCGACCCGCAGTTTGCGGGCACCCCACCGGCATGATTTTGACGCGCGCGCCTCACGCGCGCTCTTTGCGCTGGCGGTCAAAATCACGCCGGGCCCGCAAACTTGCTCTCGTGCGCCAGTCGGCTCTCCGGCCTCTGCGCTTCGCCTAAATCATCGGCTCGGATTGGTGATAACTTGCGGCAAATGACGCATGCCGCCGAAACACCCCCACCGCGTCCAGCCCCTAATCGACTCTAACTGTCCTTAATTCATCTTTGCTCACTTCGCCGCCACTCTGAATCGCGGCAGATTCGCCGCGCTTTTTTTGCTATAATACCCACATCCTGCGAGACGCTATGAACGCATTGTCATCGCGCTTGTAAAGACGGCAGAGGTGGCTTAAAGACTAGATGCTTTAGACAAGAAACCAATATGAAACATCAAGAGGATACAAGAATGAAATGCAGAGTGTTAGCGATGGTTCTTTGCGGTGCTGCTTGTGCGGCGGCGGACGTTTTGGATGGATCTGACAAAGCGTTACCTTTGCCTGGTGATGGACGCGCGGAACTGGCAAGAGAATTGTTCGAGCCACTGTCGTTCAATCTCGGGGATTACTTTTTTGTTCAGGATGATCTAAAGAAGTATGTTTCAGAACTCTCCGTACGCAATCCAGCCTGGAACGAGCTAAAAATGCATCATGACAACCATGACTATCTCGGCATGCTCGGTGTCTTGTGCGGGGAAAAGCTTCGCGATTATCCGTCTGAAGAGACGATTCGTCGACTACATGATGAGTTGATCGGGAATGTAATGCTTGCGCGCAATGGCAATTTTTCATTGTCTTATTCGCTGACGAGGAAGATGAATATTGTCTGTCGTGCATTCCCCGGGAAGGATACGGGCATTCCTCTTGGGAAAGACTTTCAGAATTATCTGTGGCAATTCAAGATAAAGGGCGGAAAGTGTTTTTACATCTACTCGCCTGACAATCGCATCGACGCAATGATCAAGCAATATGGCGACGCGCGCGACAAGGTTCACGAGGACATGAAGATGGCGCGTATCTTCAAGGATGACGGGGAAAAGAAGATTGCAGAATTGTGCGAGAGGCAATGCAACGACACGCTGAGATGGCTTGCAACGACGAAGGTTGTCGCCGGCGAGCCAATTACAGGGCGCGTGCCGCTCCAGCCCTCATTCTGGAAGTCTTTCAACGGTGAACAAAAGAAGGGGGCCGTAAATCGTCTAGCTGTTCAAAATGGGGCGAGCAATTCCGATAAGGCAACCGCCGAAGTCGCCGAAGGCTTTGTCGTGTGCGGGATGTGCAAAGGAAAGAAGACGGTGCCCGAAGAGATGACTTGCACCCGGTGCAATGGCGTCGGAAGTGTTGTGCGACAATCAAAGATTAAGGATTTGTCGGGCAATGCACTTCCCGCAAAGGAGGTGAAGTGCACGAAGTGCAACGGGAAGGGCTTGATAATCGTGGGTCGCAAACCGTGCGAAGCTTGCGATGGCAAAGGCCACTTGCCCAAATGAGCAAGAAACTACGCCTACGAGCCTTGTATGACGCAGTTCGTGCGGTGAAGGGCGGTGGAGCGTCAGAGGCCGACGAGCCGATGGTCGCGGACGCGGAGGTTATGTTTCGGCGGCATGCTTTTTCTGTCGCGAGGCTATCGCCGCGACGAGCCGATGGTCGCGGGTGAGGTAGGTGGAAGGCCGCAGGCGTAAGAGAGACTTGCGTACGCAACCAGTGATAGACGCCGAGGCACGGCAGGCTAAACTCGGCTCATTGTCTGATGTGCGAGAGCCGTCGCGAGCCTGGAGCCGAACGAGAGCCCCGCGAGCCATCGGGCGGCGCGGCGTTTTTCAGCCTTAAGCCGAAACACAGCCCGAAGCGGGCGCGACACAAAATATCAAGTCGTTGGAATAAGCCAGTCGGAATTGGCGCCGTTGATCTCGACTGGAACGACGTAACGGTCGCTCGCAGCCGACTTCGCCTCGACAGGAGCCGTGGGCTTTGGTGCCGCAGGTTTCGTCTGCGGCTTCGCAGATGCTTGAGAAGGGGGCGCAGGTTTCTTCGGCACGGCTGCAGGTGGCTTTGGCGCGGTCGTCGGCTTGGCGGCCGGTTTGCTCTTGGGTTTTGGCGTGGCGGCCGGAGCGGTGATTTCGTCGAGCTCGTCGTCGTCAAGATCGTCATCGTAGGCGTCGAAGTAGCTTACGGGCTTATTCTTCGGCTCTTGCTTCTTGTCTGCCGCGCTTTTCTCCTCGGCGGCCTTCTTCTCGTAGTATTCGGGATAGAGTCGGCGACGCTGGCGCTCGACTTCCTCGCGACGCAGTTTTTCCTTCTCTGCCTCGATTTTTTCCTTTTCGGCTTTGAGAAGGGCCCTGGCCTTCACGAGCTTGGCCGTGTCCTCGTCTATCTGCTTCTGTATGGCAAGCTGTTCCCTCGACGGGCCTGCGGCCTTCTGGGCGGCGGCGGCTTCCTGGGCCTTTGCAGCAGCCGCAGCAGCGGCTTTTATCTGCTCCTCGGCCATCTTGGCGCGACTCTCTTCGAACTTCGCCTGCTGTTCCATCATCTTCGTCTGCTGGTCGGCCATTTGCTTCTGAAGGGCGGCGAGCGTGTCCGTCATCGCCTTGATGGCGGCGTCGTTTGCTGGGTTGTGCGCCGGAGCCTGGGGCTGGACGACTACCGGCTGGCGTTCACGCTCCTTCATGGCAAACTCGACGAGCTTGTCGTTCAGCGCCTGGTTCTGCGCAGTTGCGTCACGGAGCAGCAGCTGATTCCTCTCGTCGGCCTCTCTAAGCATGATCATGAAGACGACTATGACGATGGTCATAAGGAATCCGAAGAACAGGCAGAGCATGATCATGCGCTTGCGCGCCTTGCTCTGCTCGGCGTCGATGTATTGCTGAAACGCCTTTAGTACGGGAAAGTCGTCAAGGCCTTCCTGTCCATAGATGCTTACGGCATTGGTGTCGTTGCGATTTTCGTTCATGGGCAAATTATACCATTTTTAAGCGATTCCGTGTTTTATACTTATTTATGTCGGATAATGCGTGTTATGTCAACTACGCCCAAGCGACGCCAAGCGCTTGGAAATTGTCGCCTCATACCCTTCCTCTGTCGGCCTATAATACTTCTTAGGCACCGTCAAATACGCCTGCTTGACGTAATGGTTCGCAAAGTTGTGCGGATACTTGTATTCCGTTACTTCTGCGCTGCCGATTGCCTTGACGTGCTTGTTCTTTAGATGCTCTGGGACTGGCTGCACCGCGCCGGCCTCGACGTCGGCCATCGCCTCGGAGATCGCCATGCAGCTTGCGTTAGACTTTGGCGCCGTCGCAAGATAAGTCGTTGCCTGTGAAAGATTGATTGCACACTCGGGCATCCCGACGAACTCGCACGCCTGCATCGCCGCGACCGCGACAGATATGCCGCGCGGATCCGCATTGCCGATGTCCTCACTTGCGGATATTACAAGCCGCCGCGCTATGAAGCGCGGATCCTCGCCAGCCGTCAGCATCTTGCCGAGCCAATAGACAGCCGCATCCGGGTCGCTACCGCGAATTGACTTGATGAACGCGGAGATGGTGTCGTAGTGGCCGTCTTCCTTCTTGTCATAGCGCACCTGGCGCCGTTGGACGCACTCCTGAATGACTTCAAGAGTCAGGTGAACAGCGCCGTCATCGCCCTTCGGCGTCGAGCGCATCGCAATCTCGAGCGCCGTGAGCGCATGCCTCGCGTCGCCATCGCATATCTCCGCAAGAAAATCGCGCGCGTCATCATCGAGCTTGGAAGGCGTCGCGCCATACCCCTTCTCCTTGTCGGCGAGCGCCCTTTCAAGGAGTCGCGCGATTGCCGCGGGCTCAAGCGCGTGAAGCTCGAAGACGAGCGAGCGAGAGGTAAGTGGCGTGTTGATGAAGAAATTTGGATTGTGCGTCGTAGCGCCAATCAGGACAACCGTTCCATCCTCGACATACGGAAGAAGAACGTCCTGTTGAGACTTGTTGAAGCGGTGTATCTCGTCGATAAAAAGTATCGTTCCCCTTCCGCCGAGCTCGTCACGCGCCCTTTCGCATATCTTGCGTATGTCGGCAACACCCGAGAGAACGCCGGAAAGCCGTACAAAATTGCGCTTTGTAGTCTTGGCTACTACTTCTGCAAGCGTCGTTTTGCCGCATCCAGGCGGCCCGTAGAGGATTATGTTGGTGAGACGGTCGGCCTCTATAACGCGGCGAAGGAGCTTGCCCTCGCCAAGTATATGATCCTGTCCGACGACTTCCTCAAGCGTCGTCGGCCGCATTCTTGCAGCGAGCGGTTCTGTCTCGCGCCCTTCCATCCTTATTCGCCGAACACGTACCAGTTAACGACGGTCTTCGGAATCAACTTGCAGACGGCATAGACATCGGCAAGTTTCATCACCTTTGGCGCATAGATGAAGCAAGTATCTGTCCTGTCGTCATTCGCAATCGACTCGAAGGACGGATGTGTCTCGATGAGCTTGGGATCGGTCGCGTTCGGATCGCTCCAGTCTTCCTTTATGACAGTGAGCGCGGGCTTGCCGTCAACAAAGCGCACTTCAAAGGGCTGCGAGAGACGCTCCTTGCGGTCGCGCCAGCTTTCGCGAGGCAGAAACGCGCGGTAGAAGAACTGCCCTTCCTTGTACCCGTTGACCTTCGTCTCCGGGGAATCAAGCTGCACAAGGGCGCTGGCAAGCTTTATTGCGTCGCCAACCGACATCTCCGGCGGAAAGTCAGGAGTCATCTCGTGCTTTCCGCCGTTCGTCTCGCCTGTCCACGTGAACTTGAACGTGCGCTTCTCACCCTTCGGAATCTTGACCGCCGGCTGAAACCGCCCGTATGTCGCGCTCTGGTCGAGAGCGTCGTCGAACTGCATGAGAGACTGCGGCAGGTTGTAGAGCGCGAAAACGGCGAGCGGCATATTTGTCGCGGCTACTGGCGCGCCGTCCGGCTCCCTCGTGCCGCCTGTCCACACGATCGGCTGCTTGCGCTCGTCGCGCATATCGCGGACAAGCGACCAAAAATCGGGCTCCATCTTTATCTTCGTGCCTATCGGCCAGAACTTGCAGGCCTTCGCCGACGTTGGCTTTCCAAGCGGCATCCCGGCTTTCTCAAACGCGGCTGCAATGTCCTTCACGCTGTCTTCCGTGAGGAACATCGACTCGTAGTCGTGGTCCGAGTCAGGTCCTGCAAAAAGGAACTCGACCTGCGCGTCGAGACCGCAGTCTGTAGAGACGGCAGTGAACGTAACTGAGTTTGTCGCGATGACGATGGAGGCGAGAACAGGAAGAATCATTTCAGGCACCTTTCCGTTGCGCGTTTGAAGCCATCTGCCGAGCGGGCGATGATCTTTTCGTCGACCGCGCAGCTTAGACGGATGTAGCCGGCGCGGCCGAAGCCGGAACCGGGAACGGCGAGTATCTTCTCCTCGAGAAGCGCGTCGACGAACTTTGCGTCGTCACCACCAGGCGCCTTCGGGAAGAAGTAGAATGCGCCGCGGGGCATCGTGAACTCGATCCCGGCGTCCTTAAGAACCTTCGCCATCAGGTCATGGCGACGCTTGTAGATATCGAGATCGACAGTCGTGTCGCAGATCGCGGCGGCGAGGCGCTGGCCGATTACTGGCGCGTTGACGTAGCCGAGCGTACGGTTTACGAGTGTGAGCGTCGTCATCATCGCGCCGCCGTCCTCTGCGGAGAGAGCTGGATTTACGGCGATGTACCCAATTCGCTCGCCGGCCATCGAGAGCGTCTTCGAGAAGCTCCCAAGGACAAGCGCGAACTTCGAAAGCGGCAATATCGCGGGGACTTCCGCGCCATCGTAGGCGAACGCGCGATAGGGCTCGTCGGAAAGAAGGAAAAGAGGACGCTCGCCCTTCACGGCACGTTCGGCGTTGACGCTCTCGACAACGTCGACAAGCGCCTTTAGCTCGTCTTTAGAATAGATTGCGCCAGTCGGGTTGTTGGGCGAGTTGACGAGAATCGCTCGAGTCTTCGGCGTCACGGTCGCGGCAATCGCCGGGACGTCAAGCGAGAAATCCTCATGCGACGGAACGGGCTTGAGGACGCCGCCGAAATGTCCGCAGTAGTTGCCGTATTCCACGAAATACGGGCTCGGGACAACTACCTCGTCGCCTTCGTCGATTGTCGCCCTGAAGAAGCATACAAGCGCACTTGCCGCGCCGACAGTCATCATCACGTCTGCGCCCTTGAGCGCAACGCCCTGCTGTTTCGAAAGATGCGCGGCAATTGCGTCGCGCACGGCGGGGATGCCGGCGTTCGGGCAGTAGCCGAGCCCAAGCGGCCGTATCGCGTCGTCTGCGAGCTTGTGCAGGACGGCACGCGCGGCCTCTGGCGGCGGCACGTCCGGGTTGCCAAGGGAAAAATCGCATACGGCGTCCTCGCCAAACTGCTGCTTAAGCTCGATGCCCTTCTCGAACATCTTGCGTATGAAGCTGGACTTTCCTGCCGCAGCGTAAAAAACATCTGTTACTGTCTGCATCTGAGTCGTTCCTTATGCGTATATTATACCAAAATATGGCTCGATCTACGCATTGTAGGCGTTGGCGCGTGTGCGCCACAGGCAGGCGAAAAGCGCCGCGCCGACGGCGGCAGTCACAACCATGACGAGAATCGGGAGCCGCCACCCGCCGGAAGACTGCGCAAGATTGCCGCATACCTTTCCCGCAACGGAAACGCCGACATACGAAAAGAGCGAGATGAACCCGATGGCCGTTCCCGCAAAACCCTTAGTCGCGATGTTCGTCGCCGTTACGCCGGTAAGCGCCTGTGGCCCGTAGAGGCAGAAGCCGCCAATACACAGCGCCGCAGCGCCGAGCATCCCGGCCGGAAGAAACCAGAACCCCGCGAGAAGCGCGGCAGTCAGCGCCATCAGGAACAGGCAAAGCCGCGGCGCCCTACCGCCGAAGAACCGGTCCGTCGCCCAGCCAGCAAATAACATGCCGCCGATCCCAGCAAACTCGAACAGCATGATCACCGTGCCCGTCTCGCTCGGATCGAACCCCTTCGCCTCCTGCAGCATCGTCGGGCCCCAGTCGGCGATAAGCGCCCTCACGGCGTTGATCGTGAAGTTTATCAAGCCCAGCATCCAGATGACGGGGTTCAGGAAGACCATGCGCAGGGAAGAGCCGGCAAGTGGAGGATTGGGGGAGTGGGGGAGTTTGAGGGCGGAAGCTTCCGTTCCGGGGAGATCGGGCAGGCCTTCTTCCTTCGGCGTGCCCGGAAGCCAGAACAGCATAAGCAGGAGTCCGAGCGCGCCGAGGATCGCCATCGACCAGAAGCACCACCGCCACATGCCGACGCCCTGGTTCGCGGAACCGATCACGCCAAGCCCCATCAAAACCCCGCATATCTTGGCGACGAGCCCTCCGCCCACCGAGTGCGACGTGTTCCATACTGACATCTTAGTCGCTAGCTCCTTCGGCGGAATCCAGAACGCGATCAGCTTTGCGCACGGCGGGAAGCCCGTCCCCTGGAAGAACTGGTTGAGGACGAGAAGCAGTCCGAACGTCCACACGAGCGGCATCGCAGCATCTGCCGCTCCCGCCGCGTCATAGCCGAACCATGCCGCGATCTGCGGCGCGAAGCCGAACGCGACGTTGACGAGAGTGCATGCGAGAAGCCCGAAACACAGCATCTTCCTCGGCGCCACCTTGTCGCCGACGATTCCGTTCACGAACTTCGACAGGCCGTAGACTATGCCGCCCCAGAAGAGGAAGTTGCCGAGCATCGACTTCGAGATGCCGCAGTCCTGCTGCAGCCCCGGCATCGCGAAGGAGAAGTTCTTGCGCATGAAGTAGAAGAGCGTGTAGCCGATCATCGTGGCGAAGAGCATCCGCCACTGCTTGCGCGAGAATCGCCAGTCCGTCTGTTCGTCTTCAAGCAGTTTCATGCTCACTCCCTGTTGAAAAGCCCATCGACAAGCGAGGCGGGTGGAGGCGCGCCGCCAGGCATCGTGCAGGCCGCGGAACCTGCGGCAACCGCCCAGCCGGCGGCATCGTGGGACAAAACGCCTGCTCCTTCACCATCTACACGTTCTACATGTTCTACACGGCTCAAATCTGCTTCCCCGAACACGCGCCAACACCATTCCGCAAGCAACGTGTCCCCTGCAGCAGTCGTGTCGACAACATCGACCTTCGGCGCAGCGACGAACTCTCCGTCGAACCACGCCCCCGCGCCGCCATCGGAGATTATCACATGCGCCACCTTTTCGCGCAGAATATCCGTCGCCTTCGCGAACTCACCGGGCGTCTTCGGAACGAAACCGACAAGCGGCTCGCACTCCTCAGCATTCGGCTTTATGACGTCAGGATGCGCCTTGACGCCCTCAACAAGCGCATCGCCGCTCGCGTCGAGCACGACCGTAAAGCCAAGCGATTTGAGGCGCGCGACGGCACTGGCGTAGAAATCCTTCGGAACAACAGGCGGCAGCGAGCCCGAGAGAACAGCAACCGCGGGCGAAGCGAAAGACGAAAGAGACAGAAGCGAATCAAGGGACGGCACTGCGGCGAGCCCGGGGAATGCGGCGCGGTTGAGTTTCACCGACCCGCCCGGCCAGACGATCATCTCGTTTCGCCGCGTTGCGCCTGGAACGCGCACGAATCTGTCCTCGATGGCGTACTTCGCAAGCTCCTTTGCGAAAGGCCTGTCGTTGTCCTCGCCGAGAAGTCCGCCGCAGGCGACTTCCGCGCCCCTGATCGCCAACCAGCGCGCGACGTTGACGGCTTTGCCGCCGACGTTCTCCTCCTCGACGACATCCTTGAAGATTTCGCCTTCGCCCTTCGGCGCAGACAGCAGCCTCACCGTCGCGTCGATCGCAGGGCTCATGCACAGGCAGAAGAATTTCAAAGCTCAATTCTCCTTTCGACGATCTTCTCCTTCGGTACGCCGACATCGACCTTCGGGGCGTTTGCCAGCAGGTAGTCCTCCGCCTCCTTGCACCAGAGTCCGTTGTTCGCGGAGCATAGGCGGTCGAGTTCGGCATAGAACGGATCGCTCTTCCCCTTCTCGGCGAAGTCGGCTATCGCAGTCATCGGCATGCTGACGTGCGTGTAGACGAGGCGCTTCCCGCCCGGGACCTTCGTGAGGTCGAGCGTCGCCTGGAACGCGGAGTCGAGTCCGCCGACATGCGTGATCATAACCTCCGGATGGAGCAGACCCTTGCCGATCCAGTCGACGGAATCGGACATGTCCTTCACGTCGCCGCCGGAGTTGGCGACGATATGGTGGTTCATGTAGTGGATGTTGTAGAAGTTGAACATGGCGGAGAGCTTCTGGTCCGTCGGCCCCGCGAAGAAGTTGAGGCATCCGCCGAAGGCGAGCAGGTCCGAGCACTGCGTGATGAGCGCGGGCACGGCCGCGAAGAGGAAGATGTCGTCGTAGCCGCCGCCAGTCGAAGTCGGGTTCGCGGCGTCGACGGGGTCGTCGCTGTTCAGCGACTTGAGATACGAAACGGGGTCGTCCACGTTCTTCGTGTTGACGAAAAACACCTCTACTCCGTTGACCGTTCCCCGGGCAACAACATCCCCGTTCCCCGTCACCCCGAACATCCTCGCCGCGCGCGCGAGCCTCGCGTCGTCGATGTCGGTTACGACGAGGCGGCGCGGACGCTTCTCCGGCGAGTGGCAGGCGATGTCGATGCATCCAAGCCCCATCGCGCCGCAGCCTGCCATGAGCAGCATCGTGCCGCCCTTCTCGATGCCCATCTCGTGGACGTGCGACCCGAACGGATGGTGGTAGTTGGTGCGGAAAGCCGATACGATGCAGCTGATCGGCTCCGCCAAGGAACACTTGAAGTACGCGTCGCCGTCGTAAGGCAGAAGGCAGCCCATCTCCATAACGATGGACGGAAGATACACGCACGTCGTCTCGCCGCCGATCGAATGCCACGCATACCCCATCGTCTCGAGTTCGTGTCCGGGTATGTTGAACGCGGGCTGTATGCACACATGCTGCCCGACGCTGAACTGCCCAGCCCACTTCGTCCCGACTTCGCGCACAATACCAGAGACTTCGTGCCCGAACATAATCGGATTCGTCGCGATGTCCTTCGGCACCCTCTTGTGTCCGGTGCCTAAAGACAGCGCCTTGTAGTCGCTGAGGCAGATCGTGTTCGTCACGATCTCGACGACGACTCCGCCTTCGCCCGCGCCCTCTAACTCGACATCCTCAAGCCTGGCATCGCCGGCCGCATACAGTCTCCATGCCTTTGCCTTCATCTCTTGTTCCTTTCTGTCGCTACTTGCGATTGGATTCGACCTTCACGCGGTAGAAGCCCTGCGTCTCGTCGATCGGAGCGTTGCTCGTCCAGACGGTGCGCTTCACGCCGCCGTCCACGACGATCTTCGTCGTGCCTGCGACAGGCGACTCCGTTCCGCCGATGGTCTCCGCCATGTAGACTGGATAGAGGGCGTCGCGGGCATCGCTTCCGAGGTCTTCACGAACGCCGTTGAACGAAAGCTCCAATCTGCCGTCGTCGAGGACGCGAATTCCCGTGATCGCAAACGGCTCGTCGACAGCCGGATCAAGCCCTGCGTCGTATGCATCTGCCAAAAGATAGCCGAGACTGCGCAGCTTCGGGGCGGGAATCGGTTTTTGCGGATTGAGCCCGAGGCCCTGCGCCTTAAGCCAGGCCACGCTCACGCCGTCGATTTGCGTTGTCTCTGCCGAAAGCTCCGTTTCGAACTCCTCCGTCGTCTTGATGACGTCGTCCACCTTTACCGAGCCACGCAGATCGAGCACCGCAATCTTTCCGTTCTCGCTGTTCCCCAGCGTTCTGTGCCATGCGCCGCGGTTCGACGTGTCGAGCGGAGAGCGCACACCGAAGTCCGTCATGCAGGCTTCTCCGTTGATGCGCACGAGCGCGTATGTCTCGCCGGGCTTCGTGGTGGAGTCAAGCGAAACCGACAGTCTCACCCAGTCGCCGTTCTTGTAGACGGTCTCCGAAAGCGTCGCCCAGCCCGCCTCGCCGTCCGCGTTGCGGCAGTACATCTTCAGTTTGCCGTCCGTGTCGCAGATGATGACTACCTTCTCGCCGTCCTTCGCCTCAACCGGCGCCTCGTCGGCGGAACGCCTGACGACGGCAATCATCATGTCGAGACGGTCGTTTCCGTTCGTCGTGCATGAGAAGCTGCGAACGGCGGCATCCTCAACCTCGAGGACCTTCGTGTGCGCATCCTTCGGCATCGGGAACCCGGGCGGATTCGGCGGCATGTATTCCGCCGCTATGATTTCGCCTGTGCCTGTCCAGCTGCCGACCTCGCCACTGTCGACCATCGCGCCGACTGCATAGCTCTCGAAGCTCTCAGCATCGTCGATCGGCGTTGCGGCGACGGACGATTTGAATCCCCACGCGAATGTGCAGTCTTCGCTGACGGTAAACGACGCCGAAGCGCCGCTGCCCTCGGCAGACGCTCCGCTCAGGCTCCACGCGACGTTTGTGCAGTTTGCCGCGTTGTTCGTATACGCCGACGCGTACTCCGCGCCCGATAGCGAGAGATTGACGTATGTGCCGTCCATGTAGCGATAGGGTCCGCCGACAATCGAAGATGATCCAACCCCAGGCTTCGTGAAATTGACGGTGCGAATGTTGAGTCCTGACAGCTTAAGCGTGAAGACACCCTCCTCCGCGTATGAACCGCCGTCGCTCACGAGCACGATCACGCATGAACCGTCGTTCAGGCTCGGCCCGAGGCACATGCCCTCGTAGTTCGGCATGTCGCTGCCGTGATGGTATTCCCACAGCTGCGTCTTGGACACCTTCTTGTATGTGGCGGTCTTAAGCGACGCAATGGACGAGACGTCGTCTGCACCGGTGAAGTCAACCTGGTAGATGCGAACCTGGAAATCAGGGAACCATCCCTCCGGGTTGTAGCAGCGCCTTTCAAGAACAAGCAGAGTGCCGTCTGGCAGCGCACAGAGTCCAGAGACCCCGCTTCGCGTATGTTCATCTTTTACAGATCCGATAGGCTCAGTCACATACGCCCATTCGCCGTTCGGAGTCCAGTTGTCGTAGACAGACTCGCGCGTGAACCGCGTCAGTCGCACCACGGAACCAACCGAGTTTGTCGCAAGCTCGCCATCGACCTTCAACGCCTCTTCGTTCGCCGTCCACATCGTCATGCCGTCGCCGGAAATCGTAAGCGCCTCAAGACTATAGTTCCCGTAATACTGCTTCTGTATGGCAGGCACGGGAGCCGAGCGGAGAAGATCGCCGGCCGATGGATCGAACTCGCGGATGAGCGCGCTCGTCTCCTGCGAAATCCACACGTTTCCGGACGCAGGATCGAACGCGCATCCCTCCATGTCGTTGCCGCCGGACATTACGACGCCTGTTCCGATGTCCATCCCGTTTGTACTCGAGGCGAGCGAACCTGTCTCTCGGTTGATCTTCAGCGTGATTGGATACAGCTTCTTGTCGTTGTCGTCGACGGCGTAGTATAGGTCGCCTCCGGCATAAGTGATGCCGCTGATCTGCTCGGCGCCGTACGTGGAGCTATCAGGTCGCGTCGCCTGTGAAACAGTCGTTATCTTCAGCGCGGCATTGGCCGACGTCGAACCGACTGCCATCGCCGCGGCGATGGCAGCAGTTGTACCAAATGCACGTGAACGTACAGACATTTTCTACAGCAATTGCCAATCAAAATCGAAAGAATAATTGAGAGCATATCACCGGCGACTATCGAAGAATCAACACCAGTCCACGTTTACGCGCACTCCACGTAATCCGGACCTTGCCCTGCGACTCATCGTACATATAGCTATTCCCCTCGCGCCAGGTCTTTCCAATCCACGCGCCATCCACATACGTCTCAAGGTAGTATCCGCCAACGGGCTTAAGCGCATCGTCAAAATCCCTGACCGTCGTCGCGGAGAAGGTGTAGGAGCCCTCGACCTTGTAGTTGCCGACGCCCTCGGCGAGCGTCTCGCCCGTGCCGTCGCCGCACTTCGTGGCGATAGTCACGTTGCATTCCGGCGGATTCCCCCTGAAGCGCGCCTCGTCAACCTTGCGGTTGTGTTCCAGTTCATCAGGCAGGAGCATACGAGTATAGACGCGTACAGCCTGGATTTTGCCGTTGAAGCGGCGCTCGTTCGTCTTCGTGGCGTCGTCGGGGAAATACACGCCGCCGATATAGAACGGACGATCCTTGAATATTGTCCAGTCACCACGCCATTTCCCCGTCCAGTTGTTCAACGTTGGCGATGTAGTTTCAAACACGGTGTATGCACCGGCATGATAGATGGCATTAACATATTGCTCTCCCCAATTTGGCACATACACGGCTCCCGCGTTGTGCACTTTGAAACGGGCTTGCCTCCCATCGGTAAATATCCCCGCGTAGATATTGCAATAGTCGTTGGTAGAGCCAAATATCGTCGGATAGGCAGTTTGCTTGTTGTAATCGTCGCAGACGACTTGAATAGTCAGATAGCATTGGCCGTCAAAGTCAGGATTCGCGCCGAGCGTTGCGAACTTGCCGCCGTTGACGAAGTTGTAGCCGTCTTTGGCCCATCCGCCGGAGTTGGAGCCCGTGGCGGAATCGAAAGTCGCGTTCAGGCTTGCGCCGCCCGTGCCGAGGTTCACCCACTCCGTCGCGTTCAAGTCGTGGTCCGCCGTCGCGCCTGCATTGCGAAAGCCGTCGAAGTTAAGATAGAGCCCATCCTGCACATAGTCGCCGACGTCGTAATCCTTGATCTTCGTGAGGCGGCTCTTGACGACCCAGTTCCATGTAAGGCGCTTGGAGGCGGTGGCGACATTGGCGGAATAGGCGCCGGACTCGCAGGAGACAGGCTCGCCCCAGGCGGAGCCGTTCCATGTTTCCAGCGTGTAACCTGCAAGTTCGTATGGGATGCCACCGAAAACGACTTCGGTCTGCGCCGTGAACGTGTAGCCCGCGACCGGACGGTACGCACCGCATGGCAGGTCGCCGCCGAGGCCTTCGACGGTTGATGCAACCACAAGATCGCCAGCCGCCGCAGGAGAGCGCCCGAAGAAGCGAATCTCGTCCGCCTTACGGTTCTTCACGAGTTCTGCATCCGTCAACGGGCGGTTGTAGATACGCGCCGACTTGTAGGTTCCGTGGAACCTGCGCAGATTATAGCCCATCGCACTAGAGCCGCCATCGCCGTTGCCGCTGGCAAAGGTGATGGTCTGCGTGCCAATGGACTTGTCGAAAGCCCTTGTGACGCCATCCTGTGCAGCCGTCTGGAAGAGCGCGGCATTGACACCATCCGACCATCCTGTCATATACTCGCCGTCCCATCCCTTGAGGCTGGGGTCGCGCGTATGCGTGTTCGCAACCTTGAACTGCACACCAGGCGTGTCATTGTTATTCTGGTTGTAGTACATAGCGAAGGGATCTCCCGACGCGGCCTTTGTGCCAAAGAGCGCAGGCCAGGCCGTGACAATGCACTGCGACGTGCTGCGGCTGAAGTTGACGACCGCCTGCACCGTATACTTGTTTCCTATTGTGCGTGTCGTGTTCATGACGGCATACGCAGGTTTAGTCGTCCGCCCGTCGAAACGGTAGCCGTTGGCCGTCCATCCACAGGAGGAATCAACGCCTATGAACTTCGCGTAGTCGCCATCATTGGCGAGGTCGGCCCATGTCGTCGCCGCGCTGTCGTGAATGGCCTGAAGACCAGTGTTGCGGATGCCGTCGAGATGGACTACGAGGCCGTCCGTGACGTAATCGTTGAACGCCGCGTCGTAGCCCGGACCCGCCGTGTGCGTCCACTGCCAGGTGAGGCGGACTTTCGCAGTTGTATCTGTGAGCGCGACGGAGAGGACGCCGCTGTGTGTTTCCGCCGCGCCCCACGCCGCGCCGTCCCAAGTCTCGAGCGTGTAGCCCGTGCAAGAGTATGTGTCATCGCCGACAGTCACGCTCGCAGGCGCGGAGAAGGTATGGCCGCCCGCCGAAAGCGCGTATGCGCCCTCCGGCGCGTCGCCCGAAACACCGCGCACGGACGAAGCCACGACGACATTCGCGTCTGATGCGCCGATGCCGAAGAAGCGCGCATCGTCGATGGCGCGGTTCTGCGCAAGCTCGGCATCGCTCAGCACCCTGTTGTAGATCCTGATTGACTTGATCGTGCCCTTGAACCACCGTGCGCTGCGCAACTCCACCGAGTTGCCGGCACTGCCCACATAGACGGTTGCAGCGGGAATATCGTTATTCGTAGCGCCGGTCTTATGCGCATTGCCCGTGGCATCGGAGATCGCCGCCGATTGAATAACATACTTGTCAGTGCCGTTGCGGATCGCCGTCACGTAGCGTTCTTCCCACGTTCCCTTCGCGATGTAGGCATTGTTGGCTGTAGTGGCGCATTTGAATGTCAGCTGGTGGTTAGGAGTGCTGTTGTTCAAGTCGTAATAGACATTGAGCGTATCATTGTTGTTGCAACCGACAAGCTGCGGCCAATTGATGCGCGTGGTCTGGGCGATTTTGGAGGCGTAAAGAACGTTGGTATCCGCTTCGCACACAACCTGCACCGTCACCTGCTGGCCAAGGCTTTCGAGCTGTTCGGAGAACTGGGCGAAACTGCGGGCGTCGAAGTAGTAGCCGTCGTCAAGCCATTCGCTCGCGTCGCCTTCATCGCGTGCGATCGTTGCCACTTTGCCGTCCACAAGGTCGATCCACTGCTTGGCGGAATAATCGTGCGGAGAGTTCTTGCCAGCGTTGCGGATGCCGTCGAGATGCAGCACGAGGCCGTCCGTCACGTAGTTGTCGAAAAGCGGATCCAGCTCGGAAGATTTCGAGCCGCTTGCATACTGCCACTGCCAGACGAGGCGCACCTTTGCGGTCGTATCTGTCGCCGTGTAGCTCGTGGCATTGAAGGAGACAGGCGCGCTCCAGCCGGTGCCGTTCCACGTTTCAAGCGTATAGCCGGTGCAAACGTAGTCGGCGCCGTCCTTCGTAGCCTTGCGGGGCGCGGTGAAGGTGTAGCCCTCCTCGTCGTACGCATATACGCCGGTTCCTTCATTGCCCTCTAGCCCGGCGACCGCAGTTGCCACGACAACGTTCGTGACGGGCATGCCAGTGACGAAACGGATCTGGTCGAGATCGTAGTTCTGCTTCACCTCCGCCGCCGTCAGCGCGCGATTGTAGATGCGCACCGAATAAAAGGTTCCCTTGGTGGGATAGACTGTGGTGTTATAGGCGCAGCCGATATTGTATTTGCACCCTGGAAGGCTCTTGGAATCCGTACGCGTCTGCGGCGTGCCGGCAACGCCTCCGGTGTACAGGACGGCTTGTTTCGTGTCCAGCACGGCGGAAAAGCCCTTCCCGTCCCAATTCGGGATGCTGGGGCGCGCACTCAATGCCAAACCTTCCACATTGGCTTTCCACCAAAGCGTATTTTCGCCTTTTTTAATCCATATTCCGTGGTCGGCAGTATTTGCGCGGGAGATGTAGTTTGCGTAGGCTTCCATCGATCCAAGGCTGAGGTCGCCGAACACCTCTATTGTTGTAGTGGAACTGCCGCCAAGCTCCGCAATGGTCTGCCAGTACTTGTCGCCGTCGAGATAGTAGGCGTTGTCGCGCCAACCGCTGTTGCCGGTATTGGTCTTGTACTGGTTAAGCGTGGCGCTGGTGCGGGGATCGACGAGGTTGAACCATGTGGTCGTCGTGTTGTCATGCGCCTTGAGAAGGCCGGTGTTGCGGATGCCGTCGAGCTGCAGGAGCAGATTCCCGCGCGCGGCGTAGTTGGACGGCTCGTATTTGAGCGCGGCACTTGCCGCAGTCGGCATAAGCAAGACAATTGCGCCGACGATGCACGCCGAACCATACATGAACACGGACCTTACGATGTCTCTAATACGCATAGACACTCCTTTGGTTTTAAGTTTACGCTCATAGTATACCAAAGGAGACAGAATATGAAAATTGCATATTCAGCCGCAGAATTTGCATCTGCCACAGAGCGGCCGGGGAGTATGATTCCCGCACTTGTCAAAGCCGGCCGCATGTCGTATAATTCTCCCCATGAAGCGGAAAAATGTACTTGTCATGGTGAGCCCGATGAGCGTCCCCAGAGTCGAGGGAATCGCTCGCTTCGCGCGCGAGCACGACTGGAACCTGACGATCCAGGACCGTCTCGGATATCACCCCCTCGCCTGGAACGGCGACGGGATCATCGCGACGCTACGGTCGGATCCCGTAACATTCTCCAGCATCGCGCGGCTCATGAAGCGCGGCGTCCCGACCGTGGACCTGACGATGTCGCGCCCGGACATCAACGTGCCGCGCGTAACTTCTGACCACGAGGCAATCGGACGTCTTGCGGCTGAACACTTTCTGGAGCGAAACTTCCGCAACGCCGTCTGGTTCTCGACAGGATGGGGCCCGGTCCATGCGATGCGGTTCAAAGGGCTCTCGGAAAGACTTGGATTCACACCCTTGAAATCGGTCCTCGCCGAAAGCCTTCCAAAGTCGCGGCAGAACGACTGGTCCGCGTTCACGAAATGGCTGCGCGGCGCATTTGCCGCGGCGCCAAAGCCGGTGGCGGCGCTCACATACGACGAGGCGGACGGCGCACGGCTTCTGAACGCGGCGCTCGAGCTGGACATATCCGTGCCCGAGGAGCTCGCGATCCTCACCATCGGCGACAACAAAACGATCTGCGAAAACCAGTCCGTCCCGCTTTCGTCCATCGACCAGAACCTTGAGCGCGGCGGATACGAGGCGGCCGCCCTTCTCGACAGGCTGATGTCCGGCAAGCGCGCCCCGAGAAAACCGATTCTCATTCCACCGCTCGGAGTCGTCGTGCGGCGCTCGACCGAAGTCATCGCCGTCGCCGAGCCGACAGTCCGCAAAGCGATAGAATTTATCTCGAAGAATCTGTCGCGCCCCATCGGTTCGCCGCAGATCGCCGACGCCCTCGGCATCAGAAGACCGATTCTCGACGCGCTCTTCCGCGAGCACCTCTGCCACTCAGTAGGCGAGGAAATCCGCCGTCAGCGGTTCGCGCGCGCCAAACTTCTGCTCGAGACAACCAAGATGCCAGTCGCGGAAATCGCAGCCGAAACCGGCTTCTGCACGGCATCGCACCTTTCGAACACCTTCCGCGCTGCAACAGGCTTTTCGCCACGCGTCTGGCGCAGCCGCATCTGAATCCGCCGAGAAGGCTTCGATTTCGCGGAAAGGAAGATGCAAAGGCCCTGGCGATCATACGCAGGGACCTCTCGGACAGCCATACCATCGCCGACATTGCAAAGGAGCTGAAAGTCTCGCGGCGTACGCTGGAAACAAAAGCGAATCTCGTCCTCGGGACAACGCTCAAGAACGAGATAAACCGAATCCGGCTCAACGAGGCCGTGCGACTCATATCAAACACGGACCTTTCGATTCAGGCAGTGGCCGAACGATGCGGCTTCTGCTGCGCAAGCCACCTCAACACGCGATTCAAGACGGCATTCGGCTACAGCCCCTCTGTATTCCGCTACCGAAACCCGTCATAGCCAAATTTATGACACGCACACTTAGCGGACTATCGTAACGCCGGGGGGTGCATCGATCTTTGTGTCGATGGATCCGTCGGGACGCTTCTCGTGGCGGACGCGCACTACGCCCTGCGCCGTCGGTAGCGCACCTTCTGCCCAATCGAGGTCACCGAGAAACGGCCGGACGCGGACTGTTTTTCCTCCGGCGTCAAGTGCCTCCAACCCAAGGATGTGCGCAATGCACCACGCCGCAGGGCCCGCGCTCCATCCGTGGCAGAGGGAATGGCGGTATCCGGGATAGCAGAACTCGCCGAAGTCGCCGTGGATGTCCTTCTTCCCCTGGACCGGCATCTCGTCGACGCGCGAGGCGTTGTTGGTCCACGAAAGGCTGAAGTCCTCCCAGAAGCTCGTCGCGCCCATGTCGAGCATGCCGCCCCAGTAGTCGCGCATGGTGTCAATGGCGCGCTGGTTCTCGCCGGCCGCGCTCATCGCCTCCAGCATGTAGTATCCGTAGAACGTGGAAACCCCCTCGTTGCCGTTCTTCCCGATGACGTCGCGGAACATCTCCTTCGCGTCCGAAAGGCCGCCGAGCGCAAGAAGCGCGGCGGCGGACTTCGCCCCCGCCGGATCGGGTTTTTCCCCGCGCACCTTCGCGGCCTCGCCACGGCATTTCGCGGCAAGCGCCGCGTCTCCCGCCACGTCCATCAGCTCCGCCGCGTCGTCGAGCGTGAGCGCGAGGAGCCCGCGCGTGCCGGCGCGGACCGCCGGCTTGTTGTGCTGCGTGGGCCAGTCGAGGAACACATTGGATCCGCGACCGTCTCCGTACGCGGCAGATTCGCCGCGTACGTTCTCCAGCACGTGCGCGACGGTCGCTTTTAAGTATTCGCCGCGTACGCGTACCCATTCGGCGTCGCCGGTGTAGCGATGCCATTCGCGCACGACGCGGAGGAACCAAAGCGTGTAGTTCGGCATGTTGTTCATCCAGCCGTCGGCCGGAGTCGTGGCGATCGCGTAGTCGATTGAATCGGAGAGGACTTCAGTCGCGCCGAAGACGGACAGTATCGCGCGCGCCTCGGGATGCATGTCGCCGAGCCAGACGAGCCGGTCGCGCTTGATGCCGTCCCAGAGAAAATCCTGGCAGCAGAGATGAACGGTGCGTACAGCTGTATCCCACACGCTGTTCAGACGCTCGTCCGAGCACCTGAATTCGCCGCGGCGCGACATCGGACGCATGAGCGAGACGGCGCGCACGCACTCGAGATTGACCTTCCCCGCGGTGACGAGGTCAAGCCGCACGAAGCGAAAGCCAGTGTTGCCGATTTCGACAATGCCCATGAACGGTATGTCGTGTACGCCGTCGCGTATCGCGTGGTCGTTACTGGCCGACTTCGTCCCGATGTCCGCCATCGTCTCGCCCACGCTCTCGCCGAACCTCACGCGCATCTTCATGCCGCGAGGGCACATGCTTCCGATCTGGAGCCCGCCGTGCAGTTCGCGGCCGAAATCAAGGATCACCGAAGCCGGCTCGCCGTTGTTCTCCATCGCGCAGCCACATACACCTCGCCAGCGCTCTTCTGGAATCTGTCCGTGGCGCGGCAGCAGGAGGCTATCGGCATTCTTCACGACCGACCTGTTGCCGTAGACCGAGTCGCCAGAGGTCCACACAACCCGTGCAGGCGACACAAACGTGCGGACGCGGGGATCTGTCCGTTCCGGCACCGTCGCGAAGAGGGTAAAAGCTGCAAACAAGACGACTATCGACGCCATGGCTCGCACGGGAACACTCGCATGAAACATTGCACTCGATTTTTTCATACCCGCATTATACCACATTTCACAGCTAATATCAGCATCAGAGATTTGCGAAGGGATTGCAGGAAAAGCCGCCGGAACCGGACGAGGGTCCGAAAGAAGTACGCGGTTCGCGCTTTACACGCGGCGCTCCGGGCGTCGCCGCGCCGCCTATTGTCGGCTTCGATTTCGCGGAGAGCGCGATGCGCCCTCTTGCGCGGTCGACGCCGATAACGGTGACCTGAAGACGGTCACCCGCCTTTACGACGGACGCGGGATCGGAGACGAAATTGTCCGAGAGCTCAGAGAGGTGGATAAGTCCGTCTTGATGGACGCCAATGTCTACGAATGCGCCAAAAGCTGTCACGTTCGTGACGACGCCTTCGAGTTTCATCCCCTCCTTGACGTCTTCGATCTTGGTTACGTCATCGCGGAACTTTGGCGGCTCGAATGTCGCACGGGGGTCGCGCCCCGGCTTCACGAGCTCGTTCACGATGTCCTTCAATGTCGGCTCTCCGACGTCGTTCGTTATGTAGCGCCTGACGTCTATCTTCTTCGCCGCGGCGGAATTGCCGACGAGCTCGCGTACCGAAAGCCCGGCGTCCTCGGCCATCTTTCCGACAAGCGCGTAGCGCTCGGGGTGCACAGCAGACGAGTCAAGCGGATTCGCCGCGCCACGGATTCGCAAGAAGCCCGCGCACTGCTCGAACGCCTTGTCGCCAAGCCCCTTCACCTTCTTGAGGTCGCTGCGCGAGGAGAACTTGCCGTTTTCGTTGCGCCATTCGACGATGTTCTTCGCGAGCGTAGGCGTAATTCCGGAGACGCGCTCCAGGAGCGGCGCTGACGCCGTGTTGAGCTCCACCCCCACTCCGTTCACGCACGAGACTATGACTTCATCAAGCTTTGCGCCGAGAAGCGGCTGCGAGACGTCGTGCTGGTACTGGCCTACGCCAATCGCCTTCGGGTCGACCTTCACAAGTTCCGCGAGAGGGTCTTGCAGGCGGCGGCCAATCGAGATCGCGCCGCGCACAGTGAGATCGAGGTCGGGGAATTCCTTGCGGGCGATTTCACTCGCGGAGTAAACGGACGCGCCTGCCTCGCTTACGGAGACGACGATCGGCGTCGGAATCTCGGGGTGCTGTGCGTGAAGCTTCTTCAGCGTGTCGCGCACAAACGACTCCGTCTCGCGCCCTGCCGTTCCATTACCGACGGCGACTGCCTCGACATGGTATTTAGCGACGATCATCGCTACGGCCTTCGCCGCCTCAAGTGGATTCTGCTGCGGGAAGATTACTGTCTTGCCGAGATACTTGCCGGTCGAGTCGAGCATCGCGACCTTGCAGCCGGTGCGGATGCCAGGGTCGATTGCGAGGACCGCCTTTTCGCCGAGCGGCGAAGCAAGGAGAAGATGGCGCAGGTTCTCGGCGAACACCTCGACTGCTGCGCGGTCTGCCTCGGCCTTCTTGTCCACCGTCACGTCGATTTCGCATGACGGCGCAAGAAGCCGCCTGTAGGCGTCGTGAGCTGCGAGCTCAAGCTGTTCGTCGCATGTATCGTTGTGCCGCGCTCCGCGCAATGCCGACAAGATCTCAACAATGCGTTCGACGACAGGATCTTCATCGAGGACGAGCTTAACCCAGAGCACCCCTTCCTTCTGTCCGCGGCGAATAGCGAGATAGCGATGCGAGGGAATCGTCGCTATCGGTTCCTCGAAATCGTAGTATTGCTCGTACTTCGTCGGCTCTTTGGGCGCTGGGCTCGCGACTTCGCTCTTGACGCGCGAACGGCGGGCGAATTCGTTGCGCACGAAACCGCGCACGTCGGCATTGTCGGCGATTCGTTCCGCAATTATGTCGCGCGCGAACTGCAAGTCCTCGTCAGTCGGCTCGCCGCCGTTCCACTCGAGCGAGCGCCCTTCCCAGATTGCGTCCGCAAGCGGTTCGTATCCCTTCTCTTTTGCGACCTGTGCACGAGTGCGGCGCTTCGGCTTGTAGGGCTGGTATATGTCCTCGAGGCGAGACTTGACAAAGCATCCGGCGATTGCGGCGCGAAGTTCGTCGGTGAGCTTGCCCTGTTCGTCTATCGACTTGAGAACCGTCTCCTTGCGGGCTTCAAGCTCGGTGTAGTACTCGAGCCGGTCCTTGATCTTTCCTATAGCGACTTCGTCGAGGTTTCCGTGCGCTTCCTTGCGGTATCGCGCGATAAACGGAATCGTGTTTCCTTCGGCAAGAAGCTTTTCGACTGCGGAGATCTGGCGGGCGTTCGCCCCGACCTCCGTTACCATGCGGTTTAGTATTTCAGCATTCATTGGAAATTGTTGATGTTTCCTTTTAAGATAAAATTTTTAACGCAGAGACGCAGAGACGCAGAGTAGCAGAGTGTCAGATATGTCAGGTTCGGCGGATGATTCCTTCGCGGGGTTCGGCTTCGGGAGGGATTGTCAGCGGGGCGAGCGGTGCGTCGTCGCCGGGAAGCGACTTCCACGCGGCAGAATAAATCGGGAGACCCTGCTCGCGGAACATCGTCTCGAACTCAGTCCACACTTCCTTCGTACGCGGCATAGGATCGACGCGCTCGTAGCGCACGTCAGTGGCAAAGCCCTCGCACACCTCGTCGAAATACTCCTTGTGGTCTGTCGCGAACTCAAGTTTTCCGCCAACTTCAAGGCGCTTCCAGAGTGCTGCGCGAAAGAGCGGCCCGAAAAGTCGGTGCGAATGGTGCTTCTTCTTCGGCCACGGATCTGGGAAGAACACGTAAACCGTGCGCGCATGGTGCGCGGGCAGGAGATAGTGGAACGTGTAAAGCGCCTCGAGCCGCAGCACCTTTGCGTTGGCGAGATTCGCCCTGCGGCACTTGCCGTCGAAAAGCCGCACGCGCTCAAGCATGCGCTCGATGCCGAGGAAATCGCAGTCGGGGTTCTCCGCGGCGCGGCGCGTCAGGAACTGGCCCTTGCCGCAGCCGACCTCGATCTCTAGAGGACGCGAGAGGTCGATTTCAAGTGGCTTGCAAGGATCCGTTACGCGGATTATGTGCGCCCCTGGCGCTTCGCCGATCAATTCGCGGTGCATAGCTTGGCGAAGAAGAGAATATAGACGACCCAGTTGATCGCGAGCGAATAGAGGTTCGCGACGAAATCGTCGACGACGATGCCGCGCCCGCCGGGGATTGACTGGAGGCCGCGGCACGGCCAGGGCTTGACGATGTCGACGAAACGAACGATGCAGAAGAAGACGACCATCGTCCACCACGGAAGATCGAGAATCGGAATCCCGATGAGGGCGATCGGATAGAGCATCCATTCGTCCGCAACGATGCGCCCGTCGTCTTTTATTCCAAACGCCTTCTCCGCAACGTCGCAGAAAGGAATCGCGAGGAGCGTGAAGCCGAGGCAGACAGGCATCTGAAGCCAAAGCGGAAGCACCGAGACGGCATAGGCAAGCGCCACTCCCGGAATCGACCCGAAGGTCCCGGGCGCAAACGGAGCGAAGAGCCCTATGCCGAACCCCGACGCCACGAAAATGCAAAATTTCTTCATTGGCGTATATTATACCAAATCGGGGCTAACTCACTTGGTGGATTTCGCCGTCACAAGTCCGTAGACTGCGGTGACAAGCGAGATAGCTATGGCGACGATATAGGCAGTCGTCCACGGCGTAGGCGAAGACGACTTGAGAATCGCATCGAAGAGGAAGTTCGAGGCGAAGACGCCTACACCTGCAAGAATGAGGTTCACGAGTCCCTGCGCCTGGTTGCGCAGCTCGGGCGGCGCGACTTCGTCGACGAACATTTGTGCGCCAACGACGAGAAGACCGAAGATGAGCCCGTGCACGACGATCCCGCAGAAGTCAAGCGCAGCAAAGCCGTAGGCGGAGGAAACAGCGAAGAATATGTTGCGAAGCGCTAGGACGGCGAGCGCGAGGACGAGGGCGCGCCTGTAGCCGATGCGCCGGAAGATCAGCGGAACGAGAAGCATGAAGAATATCTCCCCTGCCTGCCCGATGTTCATCGTCGTAGTGAGATACTGGTAGCCGGATTCCTTTAAGTACGCGGCACAGTAGACGTTGTACCACTGAAACGGAATCATGGCAAGGAGAAGCAAAATCGCGAACGAGCGAAACGACTTGTCGCGTAACAGCACGAGAGCGCCGAACCCAAGCGCGTCGCCTACCGATATCGGCGTTTCCCTCGCCTGCGGAGCCGTCCTCGGGAGGACAAAGGAGAAAAGGCCGGCGGCGAACGTCACAGCCGCGCCTCCCGCGAATATCCACGGCGAAGAGTCGAATGTCTTGAATCCTGCCGCCGCTGCGGCGAGCGAAAAGACGCACGAGGCAATCCAGCCAATCGTTCCGAAGACGCGGATGCGCGGAAACGCATCCTTGCTCGCATGAGCCATCGCGACAGTCGCCGTAAGCGCCCATGTAGGCATGTAGAAAAACATAGTCGCGAGAAGCACGACGAAGAGCAGCGCAGGCGAAGTGACGAAGAACGCACACGAAAGCAGGACCGCAGACGAAAAGTAGCAGATTGCGAGAACCCTCTCTGCGTTGAGGCGACGGTCTGCGAACATACCGACGAGAGGAGACGCAAAAGTGCCGATGCCCATTATGAGTCCGCACCAGAGGGTCCAGTTCTCGCCGCCCTGCAGCGACTTGACATAGGGGAGCATTGGCACAAACCACACGGGCATGGCCATATACTCGAGGAACATCATCGTCGCAAGGACGACCGTCCGCCTATTGACGCAAGCGCTCATGCTTCGCTTTCGCCCGCTTCAATCTCTGCCTTTACATCGCAAGTCTCGGCCTTCGCGTCTCGGTAGAACACGGCCTGACCGATTGCAGCGTAAAGAACGACAAAAATTCCAATCAACATCGACACGACAAACGCGCCGATCATGACGATGGAGCACTCATCCGGTATCGCGTCCGCTTGTGCACCAGCGCTCGCCGCCGACAAAGCGCCCACAACGCCTGCTGTAAGGGCAAAAGGCAGTATTACAAGAATGAACCACCCGATGTAGGACAGCCAGAAGAGGAAAAGCTTCCACTTGCGCCCGCGCATCAATTCACAGCTCCGCGTTATGCAGGCATTTGCGCCAATCTCAACGTTCTCTACTTTGACATACCAGGTAAGCACATAGCGTAAACTGACGATGATGGCGGCGATGCAGGCGGGGATGCCGCACAACAATCCAATCAACACTCCCATCTGTTTTTCAGTCACCATGCCACACGCCCGAAGGACGGCCGACACGATGCCGCCAATAAAACCGCCGATAAAGGCGAAGGCGAGCGCCCAGACGACAACCTTGATCATTATCAGGGCGGTAAGCCACAAAAGATCGAACGGGCGTTTGAAACCGCCGAAAGCGCTGGCGAACCAGCCATTGGAATCGTCCTTGATGCACTTGACAAGCGTTGTGACGAGGCCGAAGACGACAATACTCTGAAAGAGATACTCGACAAACGTCGAGAATCCGCTCGCGAATGTCATTCGCAGTGCTTCATGGCCAGAAGCGATGGTGAGATCAACACCAGAACGCTTGGCCGCAAGCTGCGCCTCCCTAAACGACGACCATGTCTGGATTCCAACTGACTCGAAGATAAATTCGAGCCCGAACACTACGGCGAGCAGGATCGCATACAGCACTATGCCGTTGAGAAGTATCTTCCATCCCCACTTCGAGCCAGTCAGTATGTTCCAGGCATCCTGACGCATTTCCTTGCATGATCTCATTTTTGTCTCCTATATGTTTTGCTTAAATTCTTTAAGAACCTCTTCTCTACACTCCTGTTTCTCCTGTCCTTTGTGGCTTATTACGCCAGTGCCGCGAGCACTTCAGGCAGAAGCTGTTTCTTGCGCGAGAGGACGCCCGGCATCAAAAGAACGCCAGACTCCGCACGGCGGTACGGAAGCGCACGGCGAACTGCCTCGTCGCCCTTGAAGAGAAGCTCGGAATTGCCGCGCACTGGATCTGTCACCATAAGCGCCGCGAAGTCGAGCCCGTTGCCCTTCATCGCCCTTTCGAGCGCGGCGGCGAGTTCCGCCATGTGACGGTGGAAGACAGCGAGATGCGACTCTTCTATCTGCGCGAGCACGAACTTGCGGCCGCCCTCGGTGTAGAGCTTCGCATCGGCAGCGACGGCCTCGTCTGCAGACATCGAAGTGAGCGGCGAGGCGACGGACATGAGCCCCTCCATAATCGACGCGGCGGATTCGCCGCAGAGCTTTTCAAGCCAGGCGCACATCGCGCGGTCGTCATCTGTCGTAGTCGGCGACTGGAAAAGGAGCGTGTCGGAGACGATCCCAGCGATAAGGACTCCCGCGACTTCCTTTGTAGGCCGCTCTCCCGCGCCGCGGAACATCCGCGCGACGAGCGTGCAAGTAGAGCCCACGACGTCTGCCGTGTACTTGATCGGATCCTTCGTCGCGGCGAACGAAATCCTGTGGTGGTCGACGACTTCCACTACGGGAATTTCCTCGAGCCCCGGGATGCCCTGCTCCGTTTCGTTGTGGTCGACGAGTATCATCCTCGCCGGCGGCGGCTCTGCGAACGCGCGCTTAAGGACGGTGCCCACGAGAACACCCTTGTCGTCCACCACTGGGAAGTGGTTGTGCGCATTGCGGACGGCGGCGGCGCGTATGTCATGAACGCGGTCGTTCTCGGAAAGCACCTGTGCGCAGTGGTGAAGCGGCGCCTTGCCTACGGGGATAGAAAGATTGGCTTTTTCAATAAAAAGCGAGAGTAGCTTCGCTGGCGAGAGCATCCCGACAAACTTTCCAGCCGCGTCCTTCACTGGAAGCGACGACTCACCCGACTTCTCAAGCTCTCTTAGCGCATCAACAAGAGACATGTCCGCATCGATCATCGGAACAGACGCATCGACGAGATCCCTGACGCGCACATAGACGTCGCGCTTTGGACGGACGCCCTTAAGGTGGAAGTGCTCGAACACCCACTTTGCGCGCGGCGGCAGACGTCCAGCGCATATCGCCTCGACGTCGCTCATCCCGGTGCGCCGCCTCAGGTCGGCAAGCGCATACGCGCTCATGACCGAGTCGACGTCAGGATTCCTATGTCCGCATACAAAAGTCTTCATTCAACTGGCCTTCTTGCATCGCTATGCGGACATTATACCAAATCCTTGACCGATTTTTGGCGGCAGTCATCTATCGCACCTTTATAGATGTTCCCAATGCCCTGCCACGCAACCACCAGATGCTTCCGGCCGTGCCGCTCCAGCATGGATAGCTCGCGCTGTTGTTGACGTTAGTGCCGCCGTCGGCCGAAATAGTCCCGGCCGAGAATTCGGCGAGGTTCGCGTCTGTAATCTCGGTCGCCGTCACTTTTTCTGGAACGACGCCTGTCGTGTAAAGTGCATTTATCTTCTCTGCATCAAGGCGCTCGCAGACGAGTATACGTCCGCCGCCACCCCCGCCGCCGTTGCTCGTGTTGTTGCCACCATCCGCGCTAACCATCGCGCCAGCCGCATTGACGAACTTCGAGCAGCTGATCCAAACGGACCCGCCTGAGCCGCCGCCGCATGAGCCTCCGCTGTTCTTCCCTTTTGCGCCAATCTGTCCGTTGTTCAAAAGGCGCCCCGTAACTTCGATGCGCAGTGCGCCGCCGCCAAATCTCTTTCCATCGTCGTTGCCGCCGGGGCTACCGGGAAGGTAGGGGCGCAGGGCGTCGCCGTAGGTCTTCTTGTTTCCGTAGTCGGTCACATTGGCCGGAGTGTTGTTGTAGCCGCCACCGAAGCCGCCGTAGGCACCGCCGTTGTAGTTGTTGCCAACGACGCCGCCAAGCGAGTAGGTCAGTTCCGCGCCGTGGAAGTTCTTCCAGCACCAACCGCCGCCGTCGGAGTGGAGAATGCCCCTTGCGCCGACGGTAAGGCGGTTAGCCGCGACCTTGACGGGCGAGCCGGAGAGCGAGTCGCCGTAAATTGCGAGCGTGCCGTTAACGGTCATTGTTCCGCCCGCAGAGGCGACGGCCCCGTAGTTGCGCCAGAGCGCGGGCGTGGCGGTCGCACCGATGAGCGCGTCGTCATATGCGCCGTTCACCGTTACGCTCGCACCATCGGCAATCGTGAAGGCGCCGCCCGCCGCGACCGTCGCCTTCGCAAGCGAATGACGCGAACCCACCACAAGCGTCCCGGCGACGGAGATGTCGCCGGACGCGACGAGGCCACAGTCGTGCAAGTCGTAGAGTGCAACTGTCTTGGGATAGACGTGCGGATTCTCCTCTCGGGTCGAGTAGGTCCCTTCGGGAAGAATCGCAAGTGTCGCGCCGGCGGAAACGGTTAGCGACTTGACGTTGAAGACAAGCCCCACAGCACCAGTGACGGACACGTCGCCCCCAATGACGACATCGTTCTTCGGCCCCGGGACCTTCCCTATCGACCAGTTCGCCGCGTCGAGGAAACTCGTCCCGTCCCCTTCGCCCGTCCAGGTTGCCGTCCCGTTGGCATCCGCGACGAACACCGCGCGGACAGCCAATCCGCCCGTCACATTCGTAGCGAAGGTGGCGGAATACTGCGCTGCCTCGTTGATATCGCCCGTCCACCCGACAAAACGCCAACCGACCGCAGGAACCGCCGTCACGGAGAGCGCAGAGCTGTCGTCTTGCCATATCTCGCCCGCCGCACCAATCGTATTTGTCACGAGCGACCCGCCTGCCGTCGCGACACCGATATCAATAGCGTGCTGAAGCGTCGTTAGCTTCCATGTCAGCGTCCAATCGCCGGTAATCGTGAGCGTATCGTAAGTCTTGTCCTCGTCGACAAGAACAGCACCGGTCTCTGTATCCGTAAGCGAATAGCCAACGGCGACGCGGCGAGAGCGGTTGTCGTCCGAGACGAAAGCCGCTTCAGGCGCGACGATAGAAACCACGTTGCCGTCGTCATAGATCTGCGGGCCGTAGGCCGGCGTGGGCGAGCCGAGATTGGCGGGGTTGCCGGCGACAGTCAGCGTCCTCTTCCCAGCAGTATTGACAAGGTAGAATGCCGTGCCCGGATAGCCCTTGGAATACTTGCCGACGACGCCCGTGCCGCCAGCGACGGTGGTGCGCGACTGAAGTTTGTCCGCAAGGTCGGTGACGGTGACGCCCGCAGGCGCCTCATGCGTCGCCCAGAGGTTCGTCACCTGCTCGTCCGTCAGCCCCTCGCAGATGGCGATGCGCCCGCCGCCGCCACCGCAGTTCTTGTTGCCGCCATCCGCAAAGACCTTGCAGTTATCGCCTGCGTTGAAGGTGTCGCAAATGACCCAGATCGATCCGCCGGCCGAGCCGCCTTTGCCGGCGCTGTGACCGGTCGCAAGGAGGCCGCCGCCGAGGTTGAGCGTCCTGCAGTCGAGGCGAATCGACCCCGCGCCGCGCGTATTGCTGTTGCCGCCGTTCGCGTTCCCAGGATAGATCGGCGTCAACTCGTAGTCATAAGTCGTCGCCATCTCCGTCGGGTTGTCGTAGCCGTCGCCAGCACCATTGCCCTTGCCGCCAAGGCCGCCGTGGCAGCCGCCATCGTAGGTGTCGGCAACCTGATGGCCGCCAGGACATGTCGAGTAGTTGCTGCTAGTCGGCTCACCCGCGCTGTTGAACTTACCGTAGCCACCGAAGTAAGAGGTGATGTAGGCGTCCTCGCCTATCTCAACGTCTTGAAGGTCAAGCCATACGGCTGCACCCGTGCGGAAGTCGTTGACGACATGGAGGAAGTTGTAGGTTTTTGTCGCGGTCGGCGTGCGAATAGATGTCTTGCCTGCGACACGCAGATAATTGCCTCCGCGGAAGAAGGCCTCCGGGTGGTCGAAGGAAATGAAACCGCGGTC
This sequence comes from uncultured bacterium, assembly GCA_902801025.1. GTDB lineage: Bacteria > Verrucomicrobiota > Kiritimatiellia > RFP12 > UBA1067 > UBA1067. The sequence continues at coordinate 32,886 of CADCGZ010000003.1, forward strand.
GACCGCCGTCGAGGAGTCCGGCACAAAATCGAAAGGATAACCCGCGACGACCTGGAACGCGCCGTTCACGATGTCGAGGTCGCCTGCAACATTGACGCGGGTGTTGCAGGACGATTGCGTACCGCCGATGAAGACCACGCCGCCGCTGTTGCCGTTCGAATAGGCGCGATCGCGGCTGTCGAGGATCACGTCGCCAAAGACGTCAAGCCCCACCGGCTCCGTGCGGGCGAAGTCGTAGCCAATAGCAATCTCGTAAATGCCATTGCCGTGCTGGTCCGTCCACCAGTATTGCGCTGGGTTGCTGCTGTTGTAGGTGGAGCCATCGAACCGTGCATAGCGTGCGCCTACGAATAGGGCGGCGTTCGAAACAACGAGGTTCCCGACGGCTACAAAGGACGGCGCGATAATGCGGCCCTTGTTTTGCGACTGGTGGAGGTTGTAGGTGGAGGTGTTCAGAAGAACCGCAGTGTCATTCGTGCCGGGGATCACCCCGCCCGTCCAGGCGGTCGTGTCGAACCACTCCTTGCCGACGTTGCCATTGTAGGAGAGGAGTCGCATCGCGCCGTTCGCCGCCGTTGCGCCGAAGAAGGCCGTAACGTTCTTCATCCTGTCGCCAGAAATCGTGAGCGGGTTGTCATAGCGGTTTTCATACGGCACATCACCATACCAATATTGGAACTCCATCCCGTCCGTGACGGTCGAGGCCGTGAGCGTGACTGGGGATGTCGCAGTCGTATAGTCCGCCGATTTCGCTACGGTACCGCCCGCGTCATTGACCACCGTCGCGGTGACGGGGTAGCTCTCCACGTAATGCCAGGTGATTTGGGCGCGGCCAGCCGGGAAGGTATAGTTGAAGGAGCGCGTGCCGTCCGTCACAGTCGTGGTAGAGACGACCGTCGCCGCGTCGCCCGCCGCGTATTCGACGAGCGTGTATCCCGTGCAGGTGTAATGAACGTCATTTGACGTGACGCCCGTTGGCGCAGAGAGTTCCACGGAGTCGTCCGCAGAATAGCCATTGTTGTCGCCGAGGGCTGGCGAATATCCGTCGAGTGGTTGCGAGGCGTCGCTTGCGACGGTGAGCCGTCCGTCATGCGCGACGGAGACAAGGTGGACGCCGAGCGACTTGGCCGTGTCGGAGAAGGAGGCGACATCTTCAAAACCATAGTCCGACGTCGCGCTCGTGCCGAGCATGAAGTAGCCGCCGTCCGCGACCTCAGCGTAGCGAAGGTTGGAGGTGTCGATGGCCTTGGTGCCGGACCACGCGATAAGTGGCTGGTCGAGCGTCCCGACGGTCGAGTAGAAGGGACTGTCGTCGGCAACGGACAAGGTGAGCGAAGCAGAAGTCTTGCCGTTCTGGCGGAAGAAGTTGTTGATGGACATGGACGACGTACATTGGATAACCGGCTCGTCATACCCTTCAGCCAGAACGTCGAAAACCATCTTCGAGGCCTGGTTGCCCGCGAAAAAGAGGGCATTCTGGTTGCTCGCAAAATACAGGACGGGATTCGCGCCTTTGAAAATGAACGCGCCGCCCGTGGACTTTGCGCCAAAGTTCGACTCGCCGCGAATCGATAATCGCGAGTCGTCAATCGAGACGGTCGAATCCGTGTGTCCGATATAGAGCGCGTTGATGTTAGCAACGGACTTTCCGGAGAGTTCAATGACTCCGCCCTCGTAAAGTTGCCAGGTCTGACTATAGAGATTCGCCCCGTTCACAAGACGCACCTTCTTGCCACCGATTGGCTTAATGTCGCCGTTGTTCACCTTGATCGCGGCATTGTCGAGCGTGATGACGCCAAGCGGCGAATAGACGTTGAAAAGCGTTGAGACGGAGAGGACGCAATTGGTGCCGGTCTCGGACGCACCCTTGAAGGTGACATCGACGCCCTGGGCGTTCGCGGCGTCCAGCAAATCCTTAGTCGCGTTGAGTTCGAGCGTGCCGACAAATTCATTCGCGGAAATCGTGACGACTATCGCCTGTCCGACGGGGAATACCGCTGTGGAGTTTCCGCTGTACGGATAGCCGTGCGCCGATACGCGGTCGCTCGACCAGTGCGCGGTGTCATGCCAGTCGCCGTTCCAGTCGCCGTTTACCGCATGCCAGGTGTATGTGGTTGTGTCCTTTGTCGCCGCACTGAACGCGTCCGAGACGTCGGTGTAGTTGGTGACGCCGCCTGCGCCTATGTCGAAGAGGCGCCACTGGAAGTAGTAGGTCACCTCGCCGTTGTCCTCCGGGGTGGAGAATGTCGTGGAGATTCTCGACGGTGCGGATTCGGGGACGACCGTCGCGACATACTCCATCGTCGCGGCGTTGTCCGCCGTGCCGCACCAGAGTTCGACGTGCGTCGCGTCGCCGTTTGAGGCGAGCGCCGAGACTCTCCCGCTCACAGTGATGACGTTACGGTCAACCTTCGTTGAATGATAGTTAAGGAGGCAGCCAGGGCCCGTCGCCGTCGGCGTGGCCGCCGAGCCGGAGCCGATGGTCGCCCAGATTGTCTTTGCATCTCCGTCGCTTGTCGCTTCGGTCTCGCCAGTCATGTCCGCAAAGCGCAGTGTTGCCGTGGAAGTGTCGCCATTGGAGGCCTTTGTGCGTGTGATGCCGCTGAGGGAGTAGAAAAGTATGCAGCCGGTCTGCGTCCCAGCGGACAGAGCGGGCGAGGACGGAAGGACGTTGAAGCGGAAATAGCCGTTTGGCGAGTTGCCGTTGTTGCGGAAGGCCTGCTGGCCCATCCACTGGATCGGCGGTGCGGCAAAGCCGCCCTCGGGGACGACGAAGTCGAAATCGATGTGGCTGGTCATGTTCGCGTCGTTGACGCCGTCCCGGAACTCGCTTCCCGATATGCTCTTCAACATGGGGTTGTCGCCCTTGAAGAGGATGCGCCCGCCGCCAGGCGTGGCAGTTCCGAGGTTGGCAGCGCCATTCACCAGCAGCGCCGCGTTGTCGATGGAAAGGAGCGTGTTCGGACCGTTGATGCTGAGATTGGTGCTGATCTTCATCGTTGCGCCGTTCGAAAGCAGGTTCGTCGCCGTGTTCTTGAACGCGAATTCGCCGCTGGCGGCCCATGTCGCGTTGTCAACGGCAAGGAGGGTGCCGACACTGCTGTCGGCGTCAATCCAGCCGGAGGAAACGACCGAACCGCTCAAAATGGAGACCCTTGCCGCCTTCTTGACGGTGGTATTCCCGAGGCGCAGGTCGGAGTTGTTCTTCACTGTCAGCACGGCGCCGTCGCCAAGCACCAAGGCCTTGTTGCCATCGACACGAATGTGATCAAATTCAATCGTATTGCCTGCATTGTCAACCTCCCAGGCGCTCTTGAGGTCGAGCCGCGTCTCGGCCGTCGGATCGGCGGCGTAGAAGCGGACGAATGCGCCAGCGAGGACCTTCAGCTGATTAACGGCCTCGTAGTTGTTGGTTGCGCCAAGCTCCACCTCGGCATTGCAGTTCTCTGGGAAGATCGCGCGGTCGCCGCTGACGGGATACTTGTTGTCGGTCCTCCCCCAGTTGGCGGGCGTCCGCCAGCCGTGGTCGTCTCCTCCCGCACCCGTCCACGTGTACTCAGCTGCAACGAGAAACATGGAGGTCAGTGCCGTAATAAAAAAAACGCCAAAACGTTTCACTATGAATTTTAGATTGAGTTGCATAAAAATGTATCACCGACGTTTATCGGACAGACATAACAGTCCCCGGGCCCGGCGCCACCACGAAGACGGCAGTACCATCTGTGCCGCTGCGTCCATCGCCCGGCCCGACACCTCCGCTCACGTTGTAGTGCCCTACCCACTCTTGGATGTCTGCCAGCGGCGTCACGACCATGTTTTGCAGCGTACCACGCCGGTAGATCCACTCAAGTTGATCATCCGTAAACTTGACCCCTATCGCGATGCGTCCGCCCCCGCCGCCGCCAGTTCCGCTATAGCTGCTGCCGTCGGAATGTCGCGCCTCGATCATCGCGTTCTCGCCGAGCGAGAAATGCCTGCATGTGAGCCATACGCCGCCACCCGAGCCACCGCCGACGCGATACCCGCCGTGCGCGTTGGCGAGGATTTTCCCGTTCAGGACGATTTCACGCGCGTCGATGCGGACCGCTCCGCCGCCTGAGAAGATGTCGCCCGTGTTGCCGGCGTCCGTGTTGCCGGTCGCGCCGGGATAGAACGGCGCAGCCTCGTAGCCGAACGACCCGTTGTCATTGTAGCCGCCCTGCCCGCCGTAGGTGCCACCGTAGTTGTTGCTCCCGGAAGTGGCGTAGCCGTAGAGCGTCTTCCGCCATCCCGTGCCCGGGTTGACGAAGCTGCGCCCGAAGCCGCGGCAGTTCACGTTGACTTCGGCGTTGACGCCGATCTCGACCCTCCTCGCCTTGACTGGGACGACAGCGCCAGACTTGCGGTCGGCGGCAGGAGTGAACTGCGAATACCCCTCCATCGCGAAAGTGCCGCCCACGGTGAGCGAACCGCCGCCGACGCGGTAGTTGTCGAGATTGGTCCAGTCTCCGGTGTTCTTGGCGTAAATCTGGAGGCGCGAACGGTTGTTTTTGGACGTTCCGCCGCCAAGCGTTGCATTGCCGCCGGCCGACACATCGACCCTGTATGCCTGCTCGATGCCGCCGCAGTAGAGACGCGCAATACCGCCGGCCTCGAAGTCGCCGGAGACGCGAAGAGCCGACGGCCGCGCATCAAAGTCGTCAATCGCCGTCGTGTAGGCGTCGATCTGCGAGTATGTCGCCGTGTTCGTCTTGCAGAAGAAGAAGCCAGTCGCGTTCGTGACCGACATCGCGGCCACTTCGATTTCGGCGGGATACCGCGCCTGGAAAGTTCCGTTCGTGATGAGGACCGTATCGAACTTGCCGGGAATGCCGACGCCGTCCCAGTTTGCCTTGTCGTACCAGTCGAGGCCGTCGCCTTTGCCCGTCCAGACGAGATTTCTCTCGCGCGCGGCGTCGCGGTGGAGTGTCGCGACGATCGTCTTGGGACGATCCACCGTCACGGACTGCGAAGTTTTCGCCTTGTCGGCGTCGGCGACGTCGCCGAGCCATGCGACGAATGCCGTGTTGGCGTCATTGGGCGTGCAAGTCACGTCGACTACAGACCATTCGTCATACCAGCCAAGTTCGTTCGCGCCCTGCGCGGCGTATGCGATGGTGCAAAGCCCGCCATCGCGCACGTCGAGGAAGTGCTCCATCGTTCCCCAACGCCATGTGAACGTCATGTCGCTGCGGACATCCACGGTAACGGAAATGCTTTCGCCAGAGCCGAAATTTCCGTCCGAATCTTCCCATTCGTAGCCGAGGCATGGATAGCGCGAACGACCGCCGTTTACGTAAATGAAGGCCGGGGCTGTAAATGTCTGTTCGCCCATATCGACGGTGCTCTGCCCGTAGGCGGGCGTCGTCTCGATTGTATCCTGGTCGCCCGTGACGGTGACGATCACCCTGCCTGCGGCATTCTGCAAATAGACGGCGGTGCCCTGTTTGCCGTGGTTCAAATACGAGGCGTTGGCGGCATTCTCTTCGTTGATGCCGCCGCGCACGTCGACGAGCGTCGGCCATGGCGAGAGGAGTTCGTCGCCCATGTCCTCCGTGACAACGAGAATATCCTCGGCATTGCCTGTCGCGTAGAGCGAGTCGATCTGATCTTCGGACGGCGACCCGGTGATGATGCAGACGCGACCGCCTCCGCCGCCGCCGCAGGCGCCGTGCTGCGTGGAGCAGCCGCCGCATGCGTCGATTATGGCCGAGGCGCCAGCCTTGAAGGTGCCGCACGTGATCCATACGCCGCCGCCGGCGCCGGCGTTGTTCCCGCTCCCGTCGTTATTGCCGCCTGTGACGTAAATCCTGCCGTTCAATGCCACGGCGCCGCCAGCGTCGATGCGTACCGTGCCGCCGCCTTCGCCCTTCTCGTCGCTCTTCTTGCCGTTGCCGGGCGAACCGGGCAGGAACGGCGCGTAGGCGTAGCCGTAAACGGTGTCCGCCGCACGATTGCCGCCCGCGCCGCCGTGGCTTCCAGTTCCGGATGCGACGACATTGATTCCGTATGGCCAGCGCCATCCGTAACCGTAGGCGCGTGTTGTATTTCCGCGGTCTTTGTTGTAGCTGGAGAATTCCGATCCGTTGAACTGCGCAGACTCGCCTAAAGTGAAATCGCCGTCCGCGTGCCAGACGACGCCAACTCCGCTCTGTCCGTGGCAGTGGTTGAATACCTTGGCCGAACCGCCGATATCGATATCGCCGCCGACGGAAACCGACGCGCCGCCCGCCTTGTAGTGTCGCCAGGTGCGCAGCGAGTCGTCCGCCTCGCCGACGCTTGCGTATGCATTTACGGTCGCTGTCCCCGCTATCGTCATGTCGCCGTCGACAATGATGTCGGTGCGGATGTCGCCGTCAAGCGTGCCAATTGTCAGCGTCGAGGCGCCGTCGACGGTCAAGTCGCCGTGGAGGTGGAGTACAAGCGAAGAATCGTAGTCGAACGGCGCTTCGGAATTTCTCGCGCCGTTGACGGGTGCGACAAGGGCCGTCGCTCCGGAGAGATGCAGCGATCCGATGTCGATTGAGGAGCCGAACGGGAACGAGAGCGCCGACGAAACGGTCACGGTGTCGTTTGTGCCGGGAATGGCCGTGCCGTCCCATGTCGCCGGGTCGAACCAGTCGCCGCCGGAATACATCAGCGCGCGCGCAGCCGCATTGGGTTTGTCGAAGACTGCGACGAGCCTGCGCGGAGAGGTCATAGTGAAGGTGATCTCCGCGTTCCCCGCGTCCGCGGCGTCGATGTCGCCGATCCAGCGGATGAAGACCGCACCGGCATCCGGCGTCGCCGCGAGCGTGACAGTCTCGCCGTCCGCAACCCAGTCGGAATAGGCCGACACGGAACCGTAGCCGCCGCTCGTCGCAGCAAGGTTGTGTTCCATGTCGCGCCAGAGCCAGACGAGCGTCGTCGCACCCTGCACAGGAACAATGGCTGTCGCGCCGTCCCCGGAGCCGTTGGCGACTGCGTTCGTCCAGACGTAGCCGTCGAGCGTCCATCGCGTCCCGCCGGAGGTTCCGGGCACGTAGCCGTATTCTTCGTTTTCGCAGACGACGTCGCCGGTGTCGACGATGTGCGTCACGTATTCGGGGGCGGCTTCGCCGACCATCAGCGGCGAGCCGGTAATCGTTAGGACGGATTTGCCGTTCGCGTTCTGGAGGAACTTCGCCGTGCCGGCCGAGCCGTCGTTCCAGTCGTTGTGGACGGCGAGGACGGCGGTGTTGGCGCCGCCAGCGACGTTGACGAGCGACGGCCAGAGCGTTTCGCTGAAATCGTTTGCGACATACCCATCGCAGTCGCCGGTTTTCAAGAAAGAAAGGATGTCATCGTCGGAAACGCACCCCGTAGCGACGGCGACGCGGCCCCCGCCGCCGGCGGAGCCGCCCGCGACGCTCTGTCCGCCGCCCTTTGCGGTGATCTTCGCCGAAGCGCCGGCAGAGAAGGATTCGCACGTGATCCAGACGCCGCCGCCGGAGCCGCCGCCACGCGCGCTGGTGCTCCACCAGTCCCGCCCGTTGACGTTGACGGAGCCGTCGACGCGAACTTCGCCCCGCGCATGGACGCGGAAGAGCGAGCCGCCGTGGCCGCCGTCGTTGCCGCTGTTGCCGCCCGCCGAGCCGGGCCAGTACGGCGCGTTCACAAAGCCGTACGTCGCGCCGCAGGCGCCGCCGTCGGCAACGGTCGGCCATCCGCCGGCCCCGCCGTATGAGGCTCCGCCGCCGCTCCTGCGGGCCGAGCCGAGTCCGAAGAGCCCGACGGCGTTGTAGGAGCGCCAACCGTTCTGGTAGCCGTCGACCGCGCCGCGCGCCCCGATCTCGAGCGAGCCAACGCGGAAGACGGACGACAAGCCGGTCTTGTAGTGGGAGTAGAGGGTGAGGGTGCTGGTGTTGGAGGCGTGCCGGCCGCCGAGGAAGAACTTGCCGCCAACGTTCACCTGCGCGCCGCCGCGCCAGTAGTCGCGGATGCGCGGGGCCGCCGTTTCGCCGGCGTAGCCCGAGAGGATGACGGAGTTGACGTTCGAACCGTATGCGTCGCCCGCGTAGACTTTGAAGGAGGCGGACTTGCTGGTGTTGGAGATGCAGAGGTCGCCGCCGACGTTGAAGAGGACGTTGTAGGCGCTGAGTTCCCCGTTGCCGAGCGTGAAGTCGCCGGTCGCGACGGCGTTGCCGCGCACGTCGAGGCGTATCTGGTCGCCGGCCACCGTGCCGGAGCCGAGAAGCTGGAGTGCGCCGCTGCTAAGAATCCTAAGCGAGGCGCAGCGCCCTTCGTTCGTTATCTTGACGGTTCCCTTCCCAGACGGGATGATCGCGTTCTCCTCGGCTGTCGGGATGTGGCCGAGCGACCAGTTGGAACCAGTGTTCCAGGAACCGTCCTTAGACCCCGTGTAGGTGTTATCGACCACTTCGGTGTCTTCGGGAACGAAGTTGGCGACAAGCGTGCGCGGGCGGTTCGCTAGGAACTTCGCCGGGTTCTGGAGGACCGGAACGTCCGTCGTGTCGCCCGACCAGTAGCTGAAGCGCCAGCCGTCGGCGGGTGTCGCCGTCGCGACCACGAACGAATCCTCGTCCACCCAATCGGCCGAAACCGCGACCGTGCCGTTCCCGTCAGTCGAGACCGTCGTCGCGCACTCACGCCGCCAGAGCCACTCTACGGCCGCGGCTTCGCCCGGGTGGACATACTGGAGCGTGTCGCCGTCACCGTGCGCGGCCGGCCTGGGCGCATCCTCGCCGCCCGTCCATGTGTAGTCCGTGGCAAAGGCCGCTACCGAGAAAAGCGCGGCGCAGATCGCCATCGTCCACTGATATCCTCTCATCTTCATTTTGCAAAACAAAGTATACCAATTACGCTGTCACATGGCAACACCACTGCACAGAATGGAATGCTATCTCAAAATCGGCTCCGCAGGCGCGAAAAACACAAGCGCGGCGTCCGCGCCGTTGAAGCGGCACGTCACCCGTGCGCGGCCATCCGCCGTCGGCACGACAGAGACGTTGTCAGTCTTCCAGATCACATGCCCAGCGCGATGCGCCGTCACATAGTCGTGCACGCCGCCAGCTGCGAACACGGCGAGCGCACCGGCGCCCTCCGCCGAGATTTTCTCGTGAATCTCCGGCGAGCCGCCGCGCACGCCGGTGCGCACTGGTGACGCGAACGTCACCGCGTCACGCACACGCTTGTAGGCCGCAAGCGCCTCCCCGAACCACGCCCTGTCCTCCGGCGAAAGCGCGGAGAGGTCGCCCCAGATGCCGTTCTGCCCGAGCACAAGAGACGCGAGGTTGATCTTCTGGCTTGTGCGCGGCGCATCGGGCAAATAGTGCGTGAGATAGAGGACGGATGGAATCCAGCGGTCGAAATCGAGCGTAGTACGCGCGACGCGGGCGCGCGCGGGGCCGGGATAGACAAATACATTGCTCCAGTACTTCGAGGCAGTCCAATCGTAGGGGTGGTCAAGGTCGGGGAAGTAAGGCCCATTGTTCACCGCGAAATACTTACCCGAGGCGAGGAACGCGAGGCCTACGCACCGGTTCCCTTCCGTCACGTCAAAGTCGACGATCGCGTCTGGACATGCCGCGCAGAGGCGGTCGACGATCCGCGCCATATACCGCACCTGCTCAAAGGCGTAGCAGTCGGCGCGTTCGTCGGCCGAAACGGACGCGTCGCCGTGGAAGTGGTCGGGCGAGTCGCACCCGTACTGGTTAATCGCATCCCACTTGAAATAAGTAACGCCCCAGTCGCGGTAGCAGCGGATGAGCTCGTCCGCGACAGACTGCCAGTACTCGCTGACGAGGCAGTGGCAGCGGCTCAGCTCCGTCTCCCAGACGGAATGGGGGGCGGCTGCGACACCATTCCGCGACATGACGGCTTCCGGATGCCGCACGTGGATCTCGCTCGACTCTGCGGCCTCTGTCGGGCTGAACCAGAGCCCGAGCTTCATCCCCTTCTCGCGCAAGCGCGCGACTACCGGCTCAAGTCCGTTGGGGAAGCGCTCGCGACTGACGCGCCAGTCGCCGGACTTCTCGAACCAGCCGGCGTCGACGACGAACACGTCGATGCCCATCTCCGCCGCGCGGTCTACGTCCGCGAGGATGCGCGCCTCGTTCATGAGGTTGAGGTACTTGCGGCTCCCGCCCCAGAAGTAGTCGCGTTCCTGGCTCGCCCACGTGTTGTAGAATATCCACGGCGCACGCGAGGCGGGATTGTCAGTCGCGCCTTTGATCTGGAAGGAGCGGTATGCGGCAGCCATCACGTCAATTCCGCCTTGCACTTCCGCCGCCTGCAGCCAGATCGTTTTGTAGGGATGCCCCGGCACAACGCGGCGTCCGCGCCAGTAGTTGCCCTTCACCGCCCGCAGCTCAAGCCGACGGTCCGGCGTGCACGAGAACTCGATGAAACGATCCGTCGACTGCGAACCATGTTCGTAGGCGAGCAGCGAAGCGCGGCCCTCGGCCTCGAGGACGACGATTGGACCCATAAAAGCAAGACTCTCCGAAAAACACGAGTCTGCCACTGGCGTTTCAACAAGGCGATGGCAATGGCAAAGAGGATCGTATTCGCTCAGACGGACCTCCGTCGCCCGTGCGCCTTTGGCAACCGGGACGGATGCGTAGACAAGATTGTCTCGCCCCGACGACTTCGTTAGCGCAAAACCTTCGGAGGCAATCGCCTCCAGCTCGTAGCGGAAGCGGACGACAGGCGAACCCCTGCGCTGGCGGGTGCGAAGCGTAAGCCGTGCGGACGGGAAGTCGCGCAACACGCCCGACTGCGCGCGTTCGACAACGCCGTCGGCGCGTTCGATTTCATTTTCGGCCGTCTCCCACGCGGCAACTTCGCCGCGCACCGTCCGCCCTTCTATTTCGAATGTCGGCGGCGAAACCGACACCGGCAGCGCGGCAAGCGCCGATCCTTCAACGGCCGACGCGACTGCCGCAGACGCAAGAATGACAACGCCAATCACTGTTCGCATGGATGCCCCCATCTTAGCTACCTCTCTCGAACCCTCCATGTTACACGTTGAGCGACGCAGCATCTTTGGCGACACCACCCGCGTCAAGACCCATCTTCTTGAGGTCGACGTTCACTACGCCCCACGGCGCGACATTCCGCCAGTTCCCGCGCGTGAAATCGGGGACACGAACCGGCCTCGAGCCGCTGCGCACCGATTTCTCCGTGAGTTCGCAGAGGCAGCTCGTCGCCGCGAGGTCGTACACGTCCATGTCGAGCGGAAAGCCGTTCTGCAGGCAGTAGGCCCACCGGAGGTCCATGATGAAATCCATGCCGCCATGTCCGCCCACTTTCTTCGCCACATCGGAGGCGGTGCGCCAGAGCGGATGCATGTACTTCCTGCGGATTTCGTTCGCCGCGTCTTCGCCAAACCACTCGTGCGCCTTCTGGTCGTAGTACTTGTCCTCGAACGCGCACTGGAACGGATAGTCGCGGACGATGCCTTTCGTCCCGGAAATCAGGCAGATGCGCGAATAGGGCCGCGGCGACGACACGTCGTGCTGCACCATGATCGACTTGCCGTTGACGGTCTTGATGAGCGTCGTGTTCATGTCGCCCATCTCCGCCGGCGGATCGAACTTGCGCGGATCGCCGTCCTTTAGTATCTCCTTCTTCATGCATTCGTAGTTGACGTTGTGCGGGCCGTTCTCAAGCGAGACAAGATAGTCGAACCTGTCGCCGCGGTTAATGCCCATCGTCTGGCAAATCGGCACAAGGCCATGCGTCGGATAGCGGTTGCCCTTGTGGCGCATGTTCTCTCCGTAGCGCCAATGCGCCTCCGACGGATGATGCGTGGTCGAGGGGACGAGTCCGCGCAGGTCGTGGATGTAGGCGCCCTCGGCGTGGACGATTTCGCCAAACATCCCGAGCCGCGCCAGGTTGAGTTCGAGAAGTTCGATTTCACCGTAGACACAGTTCTCGAGCTGCATGCACGGAATGCGGAACTTTTCGCTTGCCTCGACAAGTTCCCAGCATTCATCCACCGTCAACGCGCTCGTGACCTCGACGAGCGCGACCTTCCCGCCGCACAGCGCGCGCAATGCCACGGGCTGATGCAGATGCCACGGAGTCGCGCAGTAGATGACGTCGCATTCGCCGAAGTCGCAGAGGTCCTTGTACGCCTCGTCGCCCACATAAGATTTCGGCACGACGGGATATTTCCTGTCGGCGAGCCATTTCAGGTTTTCGTCGACGCGCTCGCGCATGCGGTCGCAGAGCGCGACGATCTTGACGCCGGGGATCATCGACACGCGGTGGACCGCCCCCGCGCCGCGGCCGCCGATTCCAACAAATCCGACGCGGATGTCGCGGCCGACGAACTTCGTGTAGCGGAAATCCTGCATGATGCCGCCATCGCCAAATCCAAGCCGGTCGAGACGGCACCCTGCGGCGACCGCCGCCGCGCCCATCCACGCCGCGCCCTTGAGGAATCCCCTCCTATCAGACATGTGCGTTGCATTCATTGTCTTTTCTTCCTTTTCGTCTTTCACGGTCTGTGGGTTATTTCCTTCAAGGTCTCGCAGGCGGCGTCAGTGTGTGTCCCTATTTGATTTTGAGGCGGAAGAAGCGCCAGTCGCCGGACGGGAATTCGATGGGGTCGGATACCGAGCGGATCATCAGGTTGGTCTCGGTGGGCTCTTCGAGAAGTGTTCGCCAGAGGTCCATGCGGATTGTGCCGTTGAGTGTTCCCGTATAGTCGTGACCGTTCACGTCAAGATCGCCTGTCAGCGTCACCGTGCCGTCGGGAGCAACCGAGATTGACAATGTTTTAAGGTCGATGTTGGGATCCGCCTGCGGCGCAATGTTGACGAGATAGCAAGATGCCAGATCCTCGGCCGTTCCGTCGAACGCAGCAATAGCCGCCGCGCCTTCTGGCTGCTCGGCGATGTCATGCAGCCACCATCCGACCGCCGGATTGGCGTCGACCGCCGCAGACACCGCGTCGGACGCAGTCGCGTTTGTCGGAAGCGTGAAGGACGGCTTCCACTGCGAAATACCGGTCACCGTGTCGCCGAACTCAAGCGCGAGGAGAGAGGCGCCAGCACCGTCCGTCGCCTCGAAACCATCCCAGCTTGTTTCGAAGTGGAGCGTCTGCACCACGGCGCCGCCTGCGTCGCGAACGACGAGATCCACCTTGTTGTTTGTGATCTTGCCGGACGGCCACCACATCGCCTGCTCGAAGCGGTATGTCGCCCCAGGCGCGAGAGGAAGCGAATTCGTCTCGCAGGTGAACGACATCTTCGGATTCGCGTCGCCTGTCTTCGTCGCGGCCATCGAGATGCCCGCGAGCTCAAGCGTCACCGAGTCGGACATGTTCGTGACGACCACGTATTCGCCCGCGTCGCCGCTCCCCGGCGGGACAGACATCACCTCGCTCACGCGCAGGTAGGTCGCCTCGTTTGACGGCGGGGCAAGCGAAAGCGCTTCGACGTTCTCGATGTCTTTGAGTGTCAGTGCACGGACCGCCGGATTGAACGTCGCGTTGCCGACAACCATCACTGCGCCAAGCGCCGTCATGTCGGCCTGCGACTTCGATTCGACCCACGCCTTGCGGTTTGTCGTGACGATCAGCGCACCCTCGGCGTCGATCACGGTTCCGGGGGCGAAGGTGTATTCAACCGCTCCCGCAAGCTTCCATCCGCTCATGTCGACTGCGACATTGTTGGCGTTGGAAATCACGAGAGCCGCCTCCGCAACCGTGTCAAATAGCCCTTCCGCGTCGACATTCACCACAGAGAACCCAGCCGCGAGATTGGCGGTAGGTGCCTGCGCTTCGGGGATGCCGGCGTTCTTGGCCGTAGCATAGCCGACCTCCCAGGAGGTGTTCGTGATGCTATGCGTATTGAAAAGATGTACGCGGCGCGGAACGATATAGTTGTCCCACAAGTCGTCCATGCCCTTGGCAGACACTGCGTTGCCGTTCTTGTCCCAGTCGAACGCATTTTCCGTCCAGCACCAGACCGGCGTCCCGGTGCCATGGTTCCACTTTATGACATCGAGTCGGTAGTCGGCGTTCTCAGCCGCAGAAACTGCCTGTGCCCAAACCCAGAATGGCGTATCCTCCTTGGCCGTGCCCGGCTCCTTGAGAATCTCGTCCATGAGCGTCCTGAGACGGCGCAAGTACATCCGGCGGAAACGCGCATTCTGCCAGATTACGTCGAAGGCGCGGTTGTTCCGGTCGTTGCCGAAGACCTCCCCGCCGTCGCTCTTGTGCGCGCGGACGCGGTTGCCGCCGTAGAACGGGTGGCTCTTGAACCAGTCGGCGTCGGCAAGTGTGCCGAGTTTAGGATGTCCTGTGAGGTCGTCCTTGTAGTACTGGCCCCACGAGTCGTTCAGGTCGTAGGCAAGCGGCATCCAAGTGCCCGTGCCGTTCACGTCGTAGTAGGCGGAAAGATTGGCCCACACGTCGTCCGTCTCGGTCGTTATCTTCGTGACGGCGAGGTAGTTGAACCACGCGGGCAGGTCGAACTTCTCGACGACCTTGCGCGTAAGCGTCGCGTCGTCGAGTCCCGTCGAGTTGTCCGCGTCAGTCACCTGCGAGCCGGAAATATAACTGCAGAACTGGTTCAGAACCGTAAGATCACCCTCGTTGCCGTCTTCGGGCGTCTTCTTCTCAATGCCGCCGGCGTAGGTCTTGTTCGCGAAAGTGCCGACGTTCTTGTAGGAATAGCCCTTCGGATCGAGACCATACCAGTCCTCGATCAGCTCGTCCGTGAAGCGGTTCGAGTGGAAGGACATCTGGTAAAACTCGCCGTTGCGCTGGATACGAACAGGGTAGTCGAACGGCACAGGGCATCCAGCCATCCGGAGGACCTTGAACGAGAGCGCCTGGCGGATGCGCGCCGGGTCTGGCCATTCGGCGATAAACGAGGTCTTGCGTGTCTCGATCTCGACGCCGTCGAATGGATCAGTGCATGTGAGCGGCTGGCTCTTGTTGAACCTAAGTCCGTGCGACTTCTTGTTCCAGCTGGCGGATGTGTTGCCCCTAAGGTCGATGCGGACGTTGTCGTAGTAGAGCCCAGTCTGGCCGTCGTAGATGCCAGTGCGCGCGCCGTAGGGGACGAGGGTCCGGTTCTGTTTGTCGGCGTCGACGTCCATCTGCGAGAGATGGTTCACGGGATCGACGAACAGATGGAACGTCTGCAAATCGGCAGAGACCTGTTCCGCCGTCGGTTCAACGATTGTGCCGTAGTACTGGTAGGCATTGTCGGGATCGCAGAACGACGGCGTACGCCACACGCGTCCTTCCGCGTCCTCGACCACGGCCGCCCAGCGGAGCAGATGGCCTGCAGCTGGAAGCGCAGAAGACGGGATCGCGTCGACGTAGAGCTGTCCCGCGCCCTTCGAATCGTATGCACCGAGCGCCATCGGAGTTGCGTTCGTGACCTCGGTGCCGAAGTCCGCGCGGTAGATCAGGCGGACCGATGTTATCGCGTCGCCGGCAAGGTCGGAAAGCGGATTGACCGCGAGCGAGACCGCGTAGTCCTGACCGTTCGTCGCCTGCGCGAATGCGCCCCAGTCTGAGAGGTCGTGCTTGACGCCATAGAGCGGGCCGGCGTTCGGTCCGTACGGTATCGCGCCCGTCACGTCGTTCGCCGCAAGCGGAGTCGGTGTCTCCACTATGTAGCGCATGGTCGCAGAGGCCGGCGGAATCACGATTTCGTCAATGACGGTGCCCGTAACTGTGGCCGTCGCGACGATGTCGCAGGAGCCATCCGCTTCGGCGGTCGGCTGCACAACCCACTCAAGCGTATGCGCCGTGGGCGTCTCAGACGCTGCAACTGCGATGTCGGTGCCTGCCGTGACGTTTGTGCCGTCCAGCATAAGCGCAACGGATGTCGCAGCGGTTGGCGAGCAGGTCGTTCCGAAATTGACATTTGTTGTGCCCGCAGGCAGTTCAATCTCCGCAGAACCTGCAATCGCAACAGGGCCAGTCCAAGCGGAAATCTGCGCGACCTCCGTCGCAGTGAGCGAACGTGCGAAGACTTGCGGACGAACCTCAACGCCTGCGAAAACTGCAGACGCCTCAGTAGGCGCAACAGTTTCCGTGCCCGTGTTGGAATCAGCCGTGTCGACGACAGCAGCACCATCAAGGAAAACCGCATAACGTGAACCTGCGTTGCGTCCCATGACAAGCGCGACATGGTGCCACGCGCCATCGAAAAGACCGCCGGCCGCTGATTTCGCGGCACTTCCGCCGCGGCCAGCGACAAGCGCACCATCAGAATCGAGCCAGAGCGCAACCGCGCCAGACTCCGCCGAGTTCGCGCTTTGCGCGTCGAAAAGAGAAACGTATCCGCCCGCCAATGGCGCGGCGGACGCAGGCGCGAAGAACCAAAGCGACACAGTTACCGCATCGGCAGATGCGAGTTCGTTCGTCGCATAGGCAGCAACAAGCCAGTTACCATCACCGACACCATCGGCATTCGAGAAGTCAAGCGCATCGAGGCGTGCGACATTGTTCGAGTCAGTCGCTGTGGCGAGCACCGCAACGGTTTCGTCGATTTCGTATGCACCGTTCGGAATCGACGTCGCCGACTCGTCGTTTGCAAGCGGCTCGCGCCATGCAAGCGCTTCGGCAGAAGTCCACGACTGCGTCCGCTCAAGCACGTTCGATGTCGAGACTACAATCCGCTCCACGTAGTTCGTGCGTCCTGCTGAATCAGGCCCCGGCACGAAGGCATAGCCTTTCGGCAGATCGACCGGGATGATGAAACGGTCAACTACGACGCCCGAGCCAGAGGTGTAGTCGTAGAGCTGAATCATCGGGAAGCGCTTCGGGTTCACCTTGGAAGGCAAGACGATTATAGAATTGTATTCCTTCACGATCAATCCAAGTCCATCGACCTCCTCGTCGTTGTCGTATTCATCGCTCGTGTAGATGAGAACCCTTTCGCCTGGCCCAACCGTGCGCGACGGCAACATGGAGGGCCCGTCATTCTTCGGGTTTGCCGGACTGTAGGGCTTATCCTTAATCTTCTTGCCGCGGTGCGTCCGCACAATCTGGTAGTTAGCGAGATCGACGGACTCCGTTGCAGAGATGTTCTCAAGCTCAATCCAGCCCGAGACCTTCCCGTTTGGATCAAGCTGGTCAATTACCTCGTGCGTAGACGGGTGCGTAGTCGCCGGCTGCGGACATATCTCGGATATCCGCAGTTGCGCCGACGCAGATGCAACGGCAAGAAGAGGAAGCATCACGAGCACTCGTTTCATGTGCACACCTCCCACTTACCAGACAAGAATCATTGTTAGCTTGGCGCGACCAACGATGGTGGCCTTGACGCCAGTCGGGGCGTCGCCTTCGTTCTCTGGCGCGTCGAGCGTCGATGGCCAGCCGTAGGTCCACGAGAGCGTTGCAGCCGCGGGAATATTGTCGGCAAAGCGGACGTGCGTCGTGTCAATGCCGCTACACCATTCAACGAGCTGTACGGTGCGGGTGCCGGCGGCCGTGAATGCGGGACTCTCGGGGTCTACAGCAATCACATATCCACCCTCGCCGTCGCCCAGCAGTCCGCCGAACTTCTCGGAGGAGCTGTATTCGGCGTAGAGGGGTGCTGCCGCCCAGCCGTTACGAGGCACGGAGAAGAGGAACGTCGTGTCCGCGTTCTGGAGGTTCGCCGCCGCGTTCGACTCGTTGCGGAACGACTGGGTGGCCGTGAGACGCGGCGCCGCGCCCGAGAAGACGTACCACTCGTTCGTGGTGGCGTTCCAGTTGTAGTCCGTGCGGAAGTACGTGCCCGACACGGTGCCGTCGTCGAGGCGGATGCCGCCGTCCTTCGTGCAGTTTCCGACACGGCTACCGAACGACGAGCCGCCCTCGACGACGAGCCAGACGTTGCTGCCGATGAGGTTCAGCCCGCCGGAGCCCATCGTCGCGGACGCGCCGTCCTTCAGGACGAGCGAGGCGTTCGCCGTCGACGTGTTGCCGAACTCGATGCCGTTGCTTTCGGCGAACGTCATCGCCGAGAACGTCCACGAGCTGTTCGACAGGTTGCCGCCGCCGCCGAAGTTGCCGCTCAGTCGGGACGTCGCCGCATCCTCGCCGACGAACGTGAGGTCGATGCCGGTCTTGGCCATGGAGCAGCTGTTGATGGCATAGCTCCCGGGCACCTCGATCGTCGCGACGGTGTTGTTGTTGAAGACGACCGTCACGCCGGTGCCGTTCGGGTAGTCGTGGCGGTCCGCCTGATTGCATGCCCAGTGCGCGGCGTTCGTCCACGAGCCGTCCCAGTCGCCGTCCACGGCCTGCCAGGTGTAGGTGGCGGTGTCACCAGTCTTAAAATTGCCGCTCTGCGTCGTGACCCAGGGCTCCCCGGCCGGTTCGCCGGCCGCCGTGACGCACTGGTTGGAGAAGCTCGCCTCCCAGTAAATCGTCGTGTTCCAGCTCTCGCTCGAATGGCTGGCGTTGAAGGCCGTGGAGGCGGAGGAGGCGTCGAACGTCCCGACGGTCATCCAGTCGCCCCAGGCGTCGCTCCCTTCGCGCCAGCGGACGGAGACGGTCGTCGTTCCGGCGCCGACCTGCGCCAGGCTGCCGGAGAGGCCGACGGTGCGCTGGGCGTTGTTGGCGGAGACCGCGTTTGCGACGGTGTGCTCGGGCGACGTCGTGAACGAGCCGACCTGCGAGGCGACCGCGACGCCGGCGCTGTTGCGCGCCTCGAGGCACCAGTAGTAGGTGGTGGCGGGCGTCAGGCCGTCGATCGCGTAGGAGAACGGTTCGCCGGCCGTGACGTACACCTCCTGGTGCGCGGTCATGCGCGAGACGTTGTCGGACGTGCCGACGAGCGCGTAGACGACGCAGTTCGTGATCGGGTCCTCGCCCGCGCCCGCCGTGCCGAAGCTCGTCACGGTGCCGGAGACGCGCGCGAAGAGGCCGTCGACCGCGGAGAGCGAGACCGCGCCGAGAACCGGGATCGTCGGGTCGCCCGGAACGACGCCCTCGTATTCGGGGACGTAGATCGGGACGATTTCGTCCGAGAGTGCCTGCGCCGTGCCGTTGTCGGCCATCGCGCGCAGGTAGATCGTCGTCTGGTCGACGGGAACCGTGATTTCGAACGAGCCCGTGCCGATCGCGTCCTGCGCGACGCGCGTCGAGTGCGTGAGCGAGTTCGCGGCGTAGCCCCACTTGATGGTCACGTCGGCCGTGTTCTCGCCTTCGCCGGCCCACGCCACGCGGTAGGTGCCGGTGATCTTGAGGTCGCCCGCGTACGTCGCGCCCGTGAGGGAGACGACGGGCTCGGCCGAGCCGGCGCCCGTGCCCTCGACGGTGTAGCGGACGATGACGACGCCGTTGCCGCCGTTGCCGCCCTCGTAGAAGCCGGAGACGTCCGAGCCGCCGCCGCCGCCGCCGCCGAGGCCGTTCTGGCCGGCGCCCGCGGCCGGGCTGAACGACGCATTCGTCGCGCCGCTCGGGACGGCCATCCCGCCCGTTCCGCCGCCGCCGTCGCCGCCGCCGCCGGGCGAG
>CADCGZ010000004.1 GCA_902801025.1 uncultured bacterium
GGAATGGATCCCGAGACTGTCGCCAAGATGGGCACCGAGGACGTCCGCGTTCTCGTCCAGCGTCCGACGGTCGTCAAGAAGCTCGTCGCCAAGAAGGCGAAATAAGTCAGCTTTGTCATAAGTTCGCTCCGCTGCGTTCGCTCTCTTCGATCGCCGCGGAGCGTTTCTTTTTTTTAGAGGGAGAATTTTGTGATAAAGGTATTCTGCAATATTGCGGACGCACTGGTTGATCCTCTCTTCGAAGTGTTCGACGGAGGGGATTTCATATTGTCCTCGTACCACGACATCGAAGAGACGGACACGCAGATGCAGGTCTACCTCGCCGATCCCTCGCAAGCTGGCGAGGCAGCTCGTCGCCTCAAGGACGCGCTCGCGCTTGTCGGCTCTTCTGCACAGGTCGAAACCTCGGAAGTTCCTGATGAAGACTGGAAACTTGCCTATCGCCGCCACTTCAAGATCGAACCAATCGGTCGTCGTCTCGTGACGGTTCCCACATGGGAGCTCGATGGCTTCAAGGCGTCTGGCGAATTATCAGATCGGATTGCTCTTGTCCTCGACCCCGGCATGGCATTCGGCACCGGCAAGCACGAGACTACTCGCGCCTGCCTCGAATATATCGATGACCTGGCGGGTTCCCTCTCCTTTCTTGATATGGGCTGTGGCAGCGGCATTCTTTCCATTGCCGCGGCGAAGCTCGGTTTTTCCCCTGTCGCCGGTTTCGACATCGACGAGGACGCAGTCAATGCGTCCCGCGAGAATGCCGCGCTTAACGGAGTTTCCGTCGACTACCGCCTTTTTGCGCTCGGAAAGGGCGCGGTGACTCTCGACGAGTCGATAGAGGCGGCGAAGGGCGTCTATCCCGATCTTGCGCTCCAGGGGCGCGACGTCGGTTCCGGCGCCGCGCCGTTTGCGCCAGCCGATTTCGTCGTTGCGAATATTCTGGGACCACTCCTGATCGCCTTTGCAGACGAGATCGCGAGCTATGCGAAGAAGACGCTGATTGTCTCTGGAATTCTTTCGGAACTATACCTCGAAGTCCTCGCGGCGTTTCTGTCGCGCGGTTTCCGCGAGGTCTCTCGAAAGACGATTGGCGAGTGGACTACTGGCCACCTTTCGCGCTGAATATGGTAAAATATAGTCCATGAAGGCGAAGACGTTCATAGATCAGGTCGAGGTCCTTGTCAGGTCAGGCAAAGGCGGCGACGGCGCGATGTCGTTCCGCCGTGAGGCCCTTGTCGAGTTTGGCGGCCCAGACGGCGGCGACGGCGGTCGCGGCGGCGATGTAGTTTTCAAGGCGTCCGACCACGTGAATTCACTTCTCTCCCTCTTCTACGATCCCAAGTGTTTTGCGCAAGACGGCGGAGCAGGACAGGGGCAGAAGATGTTCGGCAAGCGCGGCAAGGACCTTGTCGTGCCAGTTCCGCTCGGAACTGAAGTATACGACGTCGATTCGGGGCTTCTCGTCGCGGACATAACGGAACCAGGCCAGACGGCAATCGTTGCGAAGGGCGGCGCTGGCGGGTTTGGCAACGTCCACTTCAAGTCATCGGTGAACCAGGCGCCAACCGAGCACACGCCCGGCGGCGCCGCCGAGGAACGTCGGCTCCGGCTCGAGCTCAAGACTATTGCCGATGTCGGGCTTCTTGGCTTTCCCAATGCCGGCAAGTCGTCGCTCCTTTCGTCGCTTTCGGCCGCGACTCCGAAGATCGCGAGCTATCCTTTTACGACCTTGAACCCGATAGTCGGCACAGTCGTCTACCACGACTATGCGAAGATTCGCATTGCGGACGTGCCCGGGATAATAGAGGGCGCTGCGAAGGGCGTTGGGCTTGGGCTCGCGTTCTTGAAGCACCTCGAGCGTTCGCACGTCCTCGTCTACGTGATCGACATGGCTGGCGTCGACGGACGCGAGCCGTGGCGCGACTACGAGGTGTTGCGCCGCGAGATCGACGAGTATTCTATCGAGCTTGCGGAGCGTCCGTCCATCGTTATCGCCAACAAGCTTGACCTCGAGGGCGCGAAGGAAAATCTTGAGCGCTTCGTCAAGGAGACAGGTGTGAGCCCAATCTGCGTTTCGTGCGAGACTCGCGACGGGCTCGACGCCGTCAAGGACGAGCTTAGGCGTATCGTGAACCCGGTCGTGAAGTTCCACCACACCCACGACGTCGCGCCCGACATAAAGGACATGCCCGACACGACAGGCGACGAAATTCCGGCCGAGGCATTGAAGTTTGCGACATTCCTCAAGTTCGAGGAGCCGAAGGCGAAGAGCCATCCATCGAGGGGCAACATCCATTGAGAAAGGACAACGGAAAAATGAACCAAATCGCGAGAGCCGTGTCGGCGGCTCTTATGCTGTGCGCGGCGGGATGCATCTCGTCGACGCCTGACTTCAGGCAGGTAGTATCCGAGGCAAAGGCCGCCGTCGCGCCGTCTGTAGTCTTCATCCGCGTAATCTACAACGACACCGAGTCCGGCCGCAACCGCAAGGGCGTCGCGTCGGGATCGGGCGTAATAGTCTCTAAGGACGGCGAGGTGCTGACCAACCACCATGTCGTCGACAAGACGAGCGAAATACGCTGCCAGCTCGCCGACGGACGCGCGTTCACGGCAAAGGTGCTCGGCAAGGACAAGGACCTCGACATCGCGCTTCTGAAGCTTGACATGCCCGAGGGGACGGACGTTCCCGTCGCGGCGCTTTCGCCGCGCCGCCTTGAGGTCGGAGAAGTCGTGCTCGCAATGGGCGCGCCGTGGGGTCTTGCGCGTTCGGTCTCGATGGGCATCGTATCGTGCAACGACCGATTCCTCGAGGACTGCGGCGACTACACGCTCTGGTACCAGACGGACGCGGCGATCTCGCCCGGCAACTCGGGCGGGCCGCTCGTCGATACCGACGGTCTTGTCGTGGGGCTCAATGCGCGCGGCAACCTCTGGGGCGACCAGGCGTTCACGATTCCTTCGGAGACGATTCTCGAAATACTCCCCGACCTTAGGAAGTACGGCGAGGCGCACTGGGCGTGGTTCGGGTTCAAGCTGCAGCCACTCGAGGATTTCAAGCGCAACATCCGCTTCGACGCGAAGGAAGGCGCTCTCGTCGCCGACGTTGAGCCGGGCTCGCCAGCGGAGAAGGCGGGGCTCCAGTCGAACGACCTGCTGCTTTCGGTCGACGAAAAGAAGACCACCGCGCGGTTCTGGGAGGACATTCCCGCAATCGAGCGCCATCTTGGGCGCAGGGAGTTCGAGAAGCCCTGCAAGTTCAAGGTCGTGCGCGACGGGAAGGACGTCGAGATCTCCGTTGCGCCGACGGAGAAGGGCAAGGTCGAGGGCGAGGAGTTTGCGTGCGGGCGCTGGGGCCTCACGGCGAAGGAGATCAACCGCTTCTACAACCCCGACCTCATCTTCTTCGCGCCCGAGGGCGGCGTATACGTC
The DNA here is from genome assembly GCA_902801025.1 of uncultured bacterium. Classification (GTDB taxonomy): domain Bacteria; phylum Verrucomicrobiota; class Kiritimatiellia; order RFP12; family UBA1067; genus UBA1067. Next base: position 3,430 of record CADCGZ010000004.1, read on the forward strand.
TCCGGCCTCGCGTGGGACGGCAACGCCGATTCCTGCGGCTTCCGCGAGAGCGACATAATCGTCTCGATCGGCGGAAAGCCGGTCAAGACCGTCGCGGAGGTAAAGGCCGTCTACGAGGATTCCATCGCGAAGCTCGAGGAGAAGACGCGACTGCCGTTCGTCGTCATGAGGAGAGGTCGGCGCACGACGCTCGTCCTCGACTACACAGAAGACACAGAAGAGGAGGACTGAGACATGCTTTCCGTATTGGCCGCGTCGCTGCTCGCTGCAGCAGTTCCGTCTGACAAGCTTTCCTCCGTCGCTCTCGCCGCCTACTGGTACAAGAAGGACGAGCGCGGGAGGGGCGACGAGATATCCGAGCTCGCGAAGCCAAAGCGCTTCCCGGCGTTTGCGATTTCCGAGGACGAGTTCATCATTGCGGATCCCCTCGTCCGCGAGAAGCACCTTGACCGCATCGAGGTGTGCTTTAGGGGAGACAAGGTCCCGGCGAAGGAAGTCGGGCGCTTCGTGAATCCCGACGCCGTTCTGCTCAAGGCGGGTCGCCCGCTCAAGGGCGTCAAGCCGCTTGCGTTCCAGAAGGGCGATCCCGTCGAGAAGCTCGTCTGGAAGTGGAACGGCGACACGCTTACCGTTTCGGCCGCCGGCGTAGGGACAAACGACTCGGTGGTCGTGGTGGCGTCGACCGGGCGCGTGTTCAGGAAGGGCGTCGCGAACGCGCTCTACGTCGACAAGGACCGCAATCCCGTGTGGCTCGACTTCGGTTCGCGATTCGAGATTTCGGACGGCGAGTTCGACTATGTTCCGCCGGCGGAGTGGACGCGGCTCCCCGCTGACGAATACGAAAAGTCGGCGAAGCGCATGGAAGAGCGCCTCGCGGCGGCGACGCTCGGCATCGTGATCCACCTCAACCCCGTCGACAAGGAGGACGCCTCGCGCCGCTATTCGCGCTACGACGACGACGGAGGCAACAACGAAATCGACGCGCTCGGCTATGCGATCGAGGGCCGCGTACTCGTTCCGTCCGATCTCAACGGAGAGAAGATCTCCCGTCTCGGCAAGGTAGAGGCGACGTTTCCGGACGGCTCGAAGACCAATCTCGTCTTCGCCGGGGCGCTTGCCGAGTGGAACGCGATTGTGTTTGACATACCAGAGGGCTTTAAGGACAAGGCCACCCCCCTTGCTGTTGCGAAGGGCGCGCCCGAGGACTTCGACAACCGCATCGCCTGGATGATGACCGCCGAGAACGAGAACGGGCATGTCGTCACTACCGCGACGCGCCGCCGCTTCTCGGGCGTAAAATTCGTGCGTGGCGCCGGCTTCGTTCCCTATGTCGGGGAATGGCGCTCGGACATGCGCGGCGACGATGACGACGACATGTCGTCTCGCAGCTTCAAGTCGTTCGTCCTCGACGGCGACGGGAATATTGCCGCGTTCGCCCTTTGCCGCAGGTTTTCTTCGAGTCGGTGGTCGAGACATGACACCGAAGCCGTTACGACGGCGGACCTCTCGCGCTTCATCGCGGGCGAGTGCTTCAATCCCGAGTTCATGCCGCGCAAGGAGGAGGAGCGCAACCGCTTCGTCTGGCTCGGCACGGAGGCGGTGCGCCTCACCGACGCCCTTGCGCGCGAGAAGAAGGCGCAGAGCTTCGCAAAGGAGTATTCGAGGCCCCCCTACGTTACCGAAGTGTATCCCGATTCGCCCGCGGCGAAGGCGGGGCTAAAGGTCGGTGACGTCTTGCTTGCGGTCAGGCGTGGAAGCGAAAGCGAGCGTTCGCTCGAGGCGGACTACGACTATTCGTATTCGTCCGCTCCGTGGCCGGAAGTGGAAAACTCCATCAACACGCTAATGACTGAGTTCGGTGCCGGTGCGAAGGTGACTATCGTGTATGCCCGCGACGGAAAGCGCCACGAAACTCCGGTCGTCCTCGAGCCCGCGCCCGTCCACTACAAGAACGCTCCCAAGGCCCGCAACCGCACACTCGGCCTCTCCGTCCGCGACATGACGTTCGAGGTGCGCCGCTTCTTCAAGTTCGACGACAAGGCCTCTGGCATAGTGATTGCGAAGGTGAAGCCCGGCTCGCCCGCCGATGTCGCGGGGCTTGACGAATACGAGCTTGTCACCGAGGTGAACGGCGAGAAGGTGACGGGAGCAAAGGACTTTGCCGCGAAGGTCAAGGGCAAGAAGGATCTCATTTTCGCCGTCCGCCATCTCGCGCAGACGCGCATGGTCAAGATACACGTCGAGCCGGATGATGACGCGGCGAAGGACAAGGGGGAAAAATCAAAATGAAAAAGTGGAACATTGCGGCCATAAGGGCCGCGAAGGGAAAGACGAAGCTCGGTTGCGTAACTGCCTATGACTCGTGCTTTGCGCGCCTTGCCGACGAGGCTGGCGTGCCGACGAGACGACTCTCCCCGTCAACATGTCCGACACGCTCGCCGCGGTCGCGGCTGTCGCGCGCGGGGCGAAGGACGCGATGGTCGTCGGCGACATGCCGTTCGGCTCGTACCAGTGCGGAGACGACGAGGCGGTGAAGAACGCCGTCGCGATCATCAAGGCCGGCGCGGACGCCGTGAAGCTTGAGGGCGGGGCGTCCGTGTGCGGACTCATCCGCCGCCTCACGACGGCCGGCATCCCCGTCCTCGCGCACGTCGGGATGACGCCGCAGTCCGTCAACGAGTACGGCGGCTTCAAGAAGCAGGGCAAGACGCGCGAGGCCTCGCCGCGGAGATCACCGCGGCGCTCAAGATCGTCACGGTTGGAATCGGTGCTGGGCCTGTGTGCGACGCGCAGTGGCTCGTCATGCACGACCTTCTCGGACTCAACGAGAAGGTGCCGTCGTTCGTGAAGAAGTACGCCGACCTCGCGGCGACCGTGCGCGGCGCATTTGCCGCGTATGTCAAGGAAGTTGCAGATGGGACGTTTCCAAATTCATAACATAAACCACACAGGAGAAAAGCCATGAAGATAGTGCATTGCTCCCGCCTTGCGACAGTCGCCATGACGACAGCCGTCTTGTCTTGCGCTGCCGCTTTTGCGGCCGATGTTCCACAGATCATACCCGCGCCGCGTAAGATGGCCTTGGGCGAGGGGGAATTCGTGTGCAAGGGCGATGCCGCCGCTCAGGCGAAGTTCGAGACTGACGCCGCGATTCCGAAAGAGGGCTATCGGCTTTCCGTCGCTAAGGACGGAATCAAGGTCGTCTTTTCTGACGATGCCGGACGCTTCTACGCGCTCGAGACGCTGAAGCAGCTTGCCGCCAAGGACGGCAAGGACGGTGCGAAGGTCCCGTGCGTCGAGATCGAGGACTCGCCGCGCTACAGCTGGCGCGGCTTCCACCTCGACGAGTGCCGCCACTTCTTCGGCAAGGAGACCGTCAAGTCGATTCTCGACCTTATGGCGCGCTACAAGCTCAACCGCTTCCACTGGCATCTCACGGAGGACCAGGGTTGGCGCGTGGACGTTCCCGGCTATCCCGACCTCGTGAAGTACGGCGCGGTGCGTTCGGCGAGTCCGAGGCACGGCGAGAAGGCCTACACCGGCACGAAGGAGGACGCCGCCAAGCTCAACGGTGTCCAGTACGGGCCATACTACTACACCGAGGCCGATCTCAGGGAAATTGTTGCATATGCCGCGGAGAGGCACATCCAGGTCGTTCCCGAAATCGAGCTTCCGGGCCATGTCTACGCTGCGCTCGCGGCATATCCGCAGTTCGCCTGCCGTCCCGAGAATCTCGCCGCCCGCGAGCCGCGCCTAGTGTGGGGCATCGAGAAGGACGTCCTCTGCCTTGGCAACGACGAGGCGATAAAGTTCATGGAGAACGTCGTCGACTGGGTGTGCAAGGTGTTTCCCGGCGATGTCGTGCATATCGGCGGCGACGAGTGCCCGCAGGTCCGCTGGCAGTCGTGCCCCAAGTGCCAGGAGAGGATCAAGAAGGAAGGCCTTGGCGACCACCACGGGCTCCAGCCGTGGATCACGCGTCATTTCGTGAAGTTCCTCGCCGACAGGGGCAAGCGAACGCTTGGCTGGGACGAGTATCTTCTCGGCGACATTCCGAAGAGCGCGATGGGCATGAGTTGGCGCGAGAGCCGCAGCGGCGCGGGACACGAGCTCGTCTCGGGCGCGGCGGCTGCGACGCGCGGGCACGACGTAGTGATGACGCCGTGCAGCTATTGCTACCTTGACTACGGACAGGGGCTCAAGGAAGATCCGTTCTTCTACATTGGCGGCAAGGTGACGCTTGAGCGATGCTACTCGTTCGATCCGTGCGCGGGCGTTCCCGACAATGCCAAGGCGCATATCCTCGGTGGCCAGGGCAACAACTGGACCGAGTATACCTGGAACGAATACGACCTTGAATGGAAGGCGTGGCCGCGCATGCTCGCGCTTTCCGAGGTGTTCTGGCTCGGAGAGGCGAAGCCCGGCTTCGCGGACTTCAAGAAGCGCGCCGCAGCGCAGAGGAGCTGGCTCGTCCGCCACGGCGTTAACTGCGCTCCGCTCGAATAGTCCCGTCGATTATGGTATAATATCAACATGAAGAAAATTCCTGTCGACAAGGGTGTTGCGTTCGGCGACGGAGGACTCGTTTTCATAGCGGGGCCGTGCGTCATAGAATCGCGCGAAATGGCGCTTGACCTCGCGAGGCGGCTTTCGTCCCTTGCGCGGAAGCTCAAGGTCGGCTACGTCTTCAAGGCGAGCTTCGACAAGGCGAACCGCACGAGCGTCGATTCCTATCGCGGCCCCGGCATAGACAAGGGGCTTGAGATCCTTTCCGAGATCCGTGCGAAGTTCGACGTCCCCGTTCTCACAGACGTCCACGAGCCGTGGCAGTGCAAGGTCGTCGCGGAGGTCTGCGACGTGCTGCAGATCCCCGCGTTCCTCGCGCGGCAGACAGACCTCGTCGTCGCGGCCGGCGAGACAGGCGCGGTTGTCAACGTCAAGAAGGGCCAGTTCATGGCCCCCGAGGACATGTCGCAGGTGATTCGCAAGATCGAGTCGACCGGCAACAGGCGCATCGTCCTCTGCGAGCGCGGCGCCAGCTTCGGCTACCACAATCTCGTCGCCGACATGCGTTCGCTTCTCGTGATGCGCGAACTCGGCTATCCCGTCGTGATGGATGCGACGCACTCGGTGCAGAGGCCGGGCGGACTTGGCACCGGCTCTGGCGGCGACGGCAAGTATGCGCCTGCGCTCGCTCGCGCCGCGGTCGCGACGGGCGTCGACGGCGTCTTCATGGAGACGCACGTGAACCCGAAGGTCGCGAAGTCCGACGCCGCGAATGCAATCAAGTTCTCCGAGGTCGAGAAGCTGTGGAAGACGCTCCTCGCCATCCACAAGGTCGTGAAGGGCGCGTAGGCGCCGATTGGAGTCCAGCGGTTTGAGGAAGTTCCTGATGCCTACACGTCTTGCGTCGCGCGCATCGACGAGCCGGCGACGGACGTTACGATTCCCATCGAGCGGCATCCCGACGGATCGGTGAAGGCGTCTGTGACGGCGAAGAAGGCGCAGGTGTTTCTCGAAGTGGGAATGATATGGGGCACCGAGGTCGTCGTAACGCAGTTCTCGACGAATGGCGTCGTTGAGGCGCGTGTCGAGGCGGACAACTGCGTCATAGACAGGACAACGAAGTCGGGGTGGGTTGAGGGCCACGCCAAGGCGTTCTACCTCGGCAACGAAGTGGAAGGCGACGGAATCTACTTTTCTTTCGAGGAAGAATTCGTTACAATATACGCAAATACCAAGATTAGGGTCAAGGACCAAAAGTTCGACACGAAGGCGATAGTTGGCGGCGGCGGCAAGAACGCAAAGCGCGACGCAGAGATAGCGGCGAGGCGCACAGACTTCGACCGCAAGGACGGAGTCGTGCTGTTCGATGGCGCAGTGCGCGTTGCGGATTCCGAGTATTCGCTCGGGGCGGACATGCTCTACGCCTTTCTCGACGGCACGAATTCCCTCAAGCGCATCGTGGCCGACGGCTCCGTCGTGGTGACGAACGGAACACGTTCCGGCAGCTGCCCTCGCGCGGCCTACGTCAAGTCCCTCGGCCGCGTGACGATGTACGGAGAGCCGGGGAAGCCGGCGAAGCTCGCGGACGACGGTCGTCGGCACAGCGACGTCGAGGGCAGGAAGATTTCGTTTTGGCTCGATTCCGAGCAGGTCGAGGTCGAGGGTTCGACGCTGACCGTCGACGGTGTCTCGGGCGGGATGGACGACTTCATTGGACAGGCGGTGAAATGATGGAAGACCTAGTGACAAAGGCCATGAACGAGATGGCGGAGGAAGCTGTGGCCAAGACGGCCGTCGAGCCGGACCTGCGCGCATCCGGTCTCGTCAAGGCATACGGCGACCGCACCGTGGTGAACGGCATGGACGTCTGCTGCTCGTGCGGCGAGATCGTGGGGCTTCTCGGACCTAACGGCGCCGGCAAGACGACGACGTTCTACATGGTCGTCGGGCTCGTCAAGCCGGATGCGGGGAGCGTAGTTTTCCGCGGCGAGGACATAACGCGGCTTCCGGTGTTCATGCGCGCGAGGAAGGGGCTTGGCTATCTCGCACAGGAGGCGTCGATCTTCCGCAAGCTCACGGTGTGGGAAAACGTGATGGCGATTCTCGAGACATTGCCCATGTCGCGGAAGGAGCGCAAGGCGAGGGCCGAGGAGCTGTTGTCCCCGTTTGACCTCATGAAGGTGGCGAAACAGCCCGCCTACACGCTTTCCGGCGGCGAGCGGCGCAAGCTGGAGATAGCCCGCGCCCTCGTCAGGAACCCGGCGATCCTGATGCTCGACGAGCCGTTCGCAGGCGTCGACCCCCTGAGCGTGAACGAGATACAGGACATCGTGAGGCGGCTTGCCAAGCAGGGCCTCGGAATCATAATAACCGACCACAATGTGCGCGAGACCCTGTCGGTAGTCGACCGCGCATACATGGTCTACAACGGCCGGCTTCTCAAGGAGGGCCGCACCGCGGAACTTGTGAACGACCCTGAAGTCAAGGCGAGGTACCTTGGCGATGGGTTCAGGATGTAGTAAGAGAGTTGAAAAGTTGAATGGTTGAATGGTTGAAAAGTTGAAGAGTTGGAAATCAAACAATTTTTTAGTTAGATACAGAAACCAAAGGAAAGGAGACAGAACATGAGCATAGAAGTTACGATGAGGCACAGCGACGTGAAGATTGAGTCGCTGAAGGAATATGCGGAGACCCGCATGGCCAAGCTGAAGGAGAAATTTCCTAAGGTGACGAAGGTCGCCATCGTCATCGACGTCGATGTCAAGAAGCACATGTACATGGCCGAAGTCGTCGCGAACCGCCTCGGTGAGGTCGCTGTCGGCGCGAAGGAGTTTTCCGAGAGCGGGAAGGGCGTCATCGACGCCGCCGCGGCGCGCGCCGAGCGCCAGCTCCTGAGGATGCGCGTGAAGGCGCGCAAGGGCGCCGTCCGCAAGCAGCGTGCGGCGTCGGCCAAGAACTGATCGGAAAGACGATGAAGCGCTTGCCGTCATCCACGCTCTCCCGTTCTGCGAAGATCACCTTCGCCGACTTCCTGAAAGTCGGCGCGGATCGGCTTCGCCTTTCGGTTGTCGTGGGCGGCGACAGGCTTTCGCGCGAAGTCGAAAGGCCCATGGTCAACAGGCCGGGGCTTGCCCTTACGGGCTTCTTCGAGCACTTCGCGTGGCGGCGGATGCAGCTTTTCGGCAATGCCGAGATAGCGTATCTGCGCTCGCTTTCCGATGAAGATCGCCTTGCGCGCATACGCGCCCTCTTTGATCACAAGGCGTTCTGCATTATCTACACGAACGGGCACAAGCCACGCCGCGACGTCATGCGCCTCGCCGAGGAGGCGGGCGCCATCGTGATGTCGTCGGCGCTGAAGACCCGTGAGCTGATGCACCACAGCGCTTTTGTCATGGAACGGCTGTGCGCGCCGAAGACCTCGCTCTACGGGACGATGGTCGAGGTGTGCGGTCTCGGCGTGTTCTTCGAAGGCGATCCAGGGATGGGCAAGAGCGAGACGGCGCTTGGCCTCATCAAGCGTGGCCATGCGCTCGTCGCGGACGATCTCACGTGCATACGGAAGGACGTCGCAAACGACATCCTCTACGGGTCGTCGTCCGAGTCCACCGCCGGCTTCATGGAGATCCGCGGCATCGGCATAATACACGTTGCAAGTGTCTTCGGCATAAACGCCGTCCGCGGCGAGAAGCAGCTTCAGCTCGTCGTGACTTTCAAGCGGCTAAAGGACATCGAGGGCGAGATCGACAGGGTGGGCCAGCGCCGCATGTACACGAACATACTCGGCGTGGACGTGCCGCACTTGATCATGCCGGTGAGCGAGGGCCGGGACCTCGTGAACCTGGTCGAGACGGCCGCCCAGCAGCAGAAGCTTATAATCGCCGGGCAGGACCCGGTAGGTGAACTTTCCGAGCGACTCCGTCGGCGGGCGGACGGCGCTCTATCCAAGCGGTAAAAAAAGGGGAACGCAAATGGCAGAAGAGAAGATGACAAGGGAGCTGACCCTGCTCAACAGGTACGGGATGCACGTCAGGCCGGCCGGGCTTTTCGCCAAGGTCGCGAGCCGATACGACGCCAGCGTCGAAGTCGAGAAGGACGGCAACGTCGTCTCCGGCAAGTCGATCATGGCCCTCATGACGCTCGAGGCGACGTGCGGAACCGTACTGAAGGTCACGGCCTCCGGCCCGCAGGCCGCCGAGGTCCTTGACGAGCTTGAGGCGCTCGTCGGACGCAAGTTCGACATTCCTGATGAGCAGTAAGGCTCCAATGACGACGATCGCGGGACTGGCGACCGCGCGAGGCTTCGCGTCCGGTCCTGTCTTCGTGTACCGAGGCGACGGGCAGGTGCCCGTCCCGGAGTATCTCGTCGAGAGGGACCGCGTGGACGACGAGCTGATGCGCCTTAAGCGCGCCGTCGTCGAGACGAAACGCGACCTCGAGACGCTGATCTCCGTTCTCCGCCAGCGCACTGGCCGCAGCGACGTGCGCGTGTTCGAGTGCCATCTGATGATTCTCGAGGACGAGGCGCTCAAGGAGGAGACTAAAGGGTACGTGGTCCGCGACCGGCTGAACGCCGAGGCCGCGGTCAGGAAGACCGCCAACGGCGCGCGCCAGCAGTTCGAGCGCATGAACGACCCGTATTTCCGCGAACGCGTGCGCGATCTCGACGACATTGAGCGAAGGGTCCTCAAGGCGCTCACCGGCTTTTCGTCCGGCGCCCATATCGAGATAAGGACGCCGTCCATTGTCGTCGCCGACGACCTTACGCCTTCCGAGACTGTTCAGCTTCCACGCGAGCTTGTCCTCGGCTTCGCCACAAACGGTGGCTCCACGACGAGCCATGTAGCGCTTCTTGCAAGAGCCCTCGCCATCCCGGCTGTCACGGGGCTCGTGGACATCACCGCGCGCGTGAAGCCGGGAGAAGTCGTCCTTCTTGACGGCACGAACGGCGCAGTGACGCTCAACCCCGACGAGTCCACGATACGCCAGTTCAACGATCTCGTCGAACGCCAGCTCGAGCTCACCGAGGATGCGACACGCGGTGCGCCTGCAGGGACTCTCAAGTCTGGCGGCGACGTTCCCATATACGCGAACATCCATCCCGGCGTTCCGCTTGCCGGGATTCGCGAGCAGGGCGCTCGCGGCATCGGTCTCTACCGCAGCGAATACCTCTGGCTCAACCGCGAGATGGAGCCGACCGAGGAGGAGCAGTTTGCCGCCTACCGCGATGCGGCGAAGTTTGCCGCTACTCTTCCCAACGGGGGCGAGATAACGATTCGCTCTCTCGACATCGGCGGCGACAAGCTCGTCAGGGGAATATCCTCGAAGGAGGCAAATCCCTTTCTTGGCAATCGCTCGATACGCTATCTCCTTTCGCACCGCGACGTCTTTCGCACGCAGCTCAGGGCAATCCTGCGGGCGTCCGTCTACGGGCACATCTCGATACTCTACCCGATGGTCAGCTGCGTAGACGAACTCGTCGCGTCCTCAATGGTGCTCAACGACGTCAAGGCGAAGCTCGACGACGAAGGCATTCCCTACGACCGTTCCATTCGCGTAGGCGCGATGATCGAGGTTCCTTCGGCTGCGCTAATCGCCGACGAGCTCGCGCGCCATGTCGACTTCTTCTCGATCGGCACTAACGACCTCGTGCAGTATACGATGGCAGCCGACCGCGGCAACGAGTCGGTCGCCCACCTCTATCAGCCGACGAATCCCGCCGTGCTCAAGCTTGTGCGCATGACGGTAGATGCGGCGAAGCGGGCGGGGATAAGCGTAGGCGTCTGCGGCGAGTCTGCCGCCGATCCCATAGTCGGCGTCCTCTGGGCGGCGATGGGCGTGGATACGCTGTCGATGTCGCCTACATACATCCCGCTCATTTCAAAGATACTTGCACGGCTTACGCGCGAGGATCTTGACGAGTATGCGCGCGTTCCCGAAAACGTTCCCCCGGGCGAAACCGCGCACGAGATTTACGACATCTGCCATTCCTGGCTCAACACGAAGATCCCGAACCTCGACGACATCCTGATATGATTTCCGTTCCCGAGGTCGTGGTAGAGCGCGTCGCCGCTGCAATCGGCTCCGGCGAGCCGCTCGCAGACCTCGCGGCGAAATCGGCGCGCGCAGTCGGCGCAAACGGGATAGTCGCAGTCGTAGCGGCGACTTTCTCGAATCCCGAGAGGTTTCCCTCGCTCGCCGTGCGCGTCGCCGCGTCTCTCGGCCTTCCTCCGTCTGTTGCCGCCTTCGACCTTCAGATGGCGTGCAGCGCCTATCCCTACGCTCTCTACCTCGCGGGGCGCCTCTCGGCCGACCTTGGCGGCAAGGTCCTTGTCGTCGACGGGGACGTGCAGTCGCCTTTCGTAGACGAAAGCGACCACGCCACGGGAAAGATCTTCTCAGACGCCTGCACCGCGACCGTCGTCTCCGCGAATCCCGATGGCACAAGCGCCTTCGACTTTCTCTCGCGCCAGGACGAGGCGCTTGTCTGCGGGGCAAGCGGCCCTATAAAGATGGACGGCTTCAAGGTCTTTTCCTTCGTCGCTACGGAAGTGTCGAAGTTCCTCAAGGATTTCCTCTTGTCGACATCCGCGCCCGACTTCTTCGCGCCGCACCAGGCGAATCCCTACATGGTGCGACAGCTCGCCGACGCGCTTGAATTGAAGGAGAGGCTTTTGACGATTCCCGAGGAGCTGAAGAACCCGGGCTCGTGCTCCGTTCCGCTTGCGCTCGCGCACAACGCCTCGCGTCTTCCGGGTTCGCGCGTTCTCGTCGCGGGCTTTGGCGCTGGATATTCCGCCTCTGCGGGAATTGTCAGGATCGCAGGCGATTACGAAGGGAAGGTTCTATGAAGCGAGTGCTTGTCACTGGGAGTTCCCGCGGCATCGGGAAGGTCGTCGCCGACATCCTTCGTGCCGAGGGCTATGCGGTCGTGACGCATTCCGTCAAATCTGGAGGGACAGACCTTGTCTTCGACGTTGCCGACCGAGCTGCCGCGAAGGCGGCGATAGAGGCGGACATAGCGGCAAACGGACCCTACTACGCCGTTGTGCTCAACGCCGGCGTGTGTCGCGACTGCGGCTTTGCCGAGATGGATGGCGAAACATGGGACGAGGTTCTGCGTGCAGACCTTGACGGCTTCTACAATGTCGTGAAGCCGTGCCTCTTGCCGATGGTCCTTGACAGGATCCGCGGCAGGATCGTCGCCATCTCGTCTGCGTCCGGCGTCGCAGGAAACCGCGGCCAGGTAAACTATGCGGCGGCCAAGGCGGGGCTTGTTGGCGCCGTCAAGTCGCTTGCCGTGGAGGTCGCCGCGCGCGGCATAACCGTGAACGCGATCGCCCCGGGGTTCATCGACGCCGGGATGTCGGCCGCGATGGACGGCGAAGCCGCCGAAATCGCAAGAAAGTCGATTCCAATGCAGCGCTTCGGGAAACCCGAGGAGGTGGCGTCGCTCGTTTCCTACCTTCTTTCTGACGGCGCGGCGTATTTGACGCGCCAGGTCGTTTCAATAAACGGAGGAATGTACTAATGGCTATCAAGACTGTCCTTTTCGCAGGCGCTGCCGTCGCCTTGTCGTCGGCTGTTTTTGCTGATGCGGTGGTTCCCGGCGAATTCACCGATCCGACGAACGTCAGGAAGCTGACGGACGACCAGCAGGGCTGGTGGTACGTCGCGCCAGACCACCTCAAGTATCCGTACATCTCCACCTACTACATAACGCCGACAGTCAAGACGGGCGAGAAGGTGACCATTCCGTTCTTCGTCACCGACTACGACAACTCGAAGATCCGCTTTGGAGACGAGTCGTTCCGGTTCACGGTCAAGTTCAAGTGCCTCGGCGCCGACGGAAAGGTGCGCGAGGAGACGCTGGAGAACGTGCCGTCCGGCGACGGCGCGTTCGAGTTCGACCCATTCCCCGAGGGCGAGTACGAGTTCTGCGTGTGGGCTGTGGACGCCAAGGGCCTTGAATCGCACCGCGTCTGGCACAAGTTCCGCGTGATGACGCCAGAGGCGCTGGAGATCCCACCGCGCGAGACCTATGCCATGGTTGCCGACGACCTCGAGACATACGGCATCCGTAACGACGGCGACCTTGGTCGGCGTGTCCTCGTGGACGCTCCCTCGCTCGAGGACTACGAGTCGCAGGCGACGCCGCGCGACGGGAGGCCTGGTTACACGGTGTTCATCCCCGCGCCAGGCGGGAAGATACCGGCCGGCGCGTGTCGCCGTTCAAAGATCGTCTACGACGAGGGCTACGACACGAACGCCGTCGAGCAGGCGGCGATCGCGACGGCCGAAGGCCTCCAGAAGCTTCTTGACGACAAGGCGGCGGCGGGATTCCGCAAAGTCGTGCTCCTTCCCGGAACCTATCGCATCAGCGCGTTCCGCAAGGTCAAGATCCCCGACCGCATGACGCTCGACCTCAACGGCGCGACGCTAAAGGAGAACGCCTTTACGGGAGCCGGGGCGCTCATGGTCTCTCTCTCAAACGTCTACGACGCCCATCTCGTGAACGGCACGCTTGAGGGCGACTACTACGAGCACGACTACGAGAATTCGCCGTCGAATTCCGAGTGGCCGACGGGTTTCGGCATCAGCGGCAAGGCGCTCTACTGCTCCGTCGAGAACGTGACGGTCAAGGACATCACGGGCTATGGCGGCGGGAACGGCATGGGCAAGTTCAACGACAAGCAGGTGACCTTCCTGAAAGGCGCGGGACGCTACCTGCCTGGCGGACTGAACATAAAGGACGGGACTGTCGATGCGGCGGAGGAAGGGCGATTCACGACGGATTTCATCAAGCTCCCGCCCGAGGCCGACCGGCTGCAGGTCTCGGCCTACCTCGGCTACCAGGGCATCCGCTCGCGCCAGTGGCAGCTCGCGGCGTGCTGGTACGACAAGGACAAGAACTTCCTCTGCGGCGAGACGCTATGGCAGTATCGCGTGGTGCCGCGGCCGAAAGACGCGATGTTCCTCCGCTTCTCGCAGGTCAACGTGTCGGCGAAGGCCGCCGGGAAGGACGATCTCTCGCTGACATGCTTCTTCATCCCCCAGAACTGCGCCGTCAAAAACTGCACGTTCGCCCGCTGTCGCTGCGTCGGCTATGCCGCGAGCGCGATGAAGAACATGCTCTTCGAGAACAACTTCTTCACGCACAGCGGCGAAGCCGCCGCGAAATGCGCGTTCGACGCGGAGGACGGCTGGGACATGATGCAGGACGTGACATTCCGCGGCAACCGGTGCAAGGACAACCCGTTCAACAGCCGCCTTCTTACTTGCGCGGGGCACAACTTCGTCTTCGAGCGCAACAAGTGCGGCATATACCTCTGGCCGCGCACGAACTCGCCCTGCGTGCGCGACAACGAGATGGACACGGCGACTATGATGTGCGAAACGCGCAACCGCTCCGGATACGGCCGCTTCGAGCGCAACGTCTACACCGGCTCGGTTTCGCTGCGCGGCGGAAAGAGCTGGAGCGGATGGGATTTCGCGCTTGCAGGTCTCGATCTCGACGGGCACGGAAAGACATCGTTCGCGTTCGGCCCGTCCTCGCGCATCAGGGAATGCAGCTTCTCCAATGCCGAAGTCGTTTCGCCCGCCATCGTCACGGCCTCGAAGTTCTCGAACTGCACCGTGTCTAAGCCGGGGTTCGGGCGGTGGTATGGCGTCGAGATGGCCGGGGGCGCTATGGAGGCGCCTTCCGCCTCGAACCTCTTCCACAAGTGCTCTTTCCGCGACGTCGCCCTCCGCAAGATCGGCGACAAGGGCCTCCAGCTTTTCACGGAATGCACGTTCGAAAACTGCCGCGTCGACGGTCTCAGCGGCTCGACGGTCGTCTTCAGCAACTGCGTGTTCAAGGGCGGGGCGACGCGCGGCCTGGAAGGGGATTCTCCGGCCTCGGTCGAATTTCTGCAATGCCGCTTCGAGATGTCTGGCATGCCCGCAGTGGGCTTTTCGGCATGCGGAATCCGCGACGTGACGTTTGCCGGCTGCGAGATTGCCGGCGACGTCGGCGAGGCTGCGGCGTTCGTCGACATCTTTGACCTGAAGCCGAAGGCGGAAGACGTCAAGGGTACGATGACCTTCGCCGAATGCAGGTTCGGCGCCGGCGTGAAATCGGCGGTCTGCGTAGCAAAGGCCGTGCAGGGCGACACTAAGAGAAAGCAGCTCGAGTTCGTCTTCAAGGCCAACAAATTCACCGAAAAGGGCGTGACGCCTGTCCGCGACAGACTGCCGCATTGGGTCGTCACGCGCATAAGGAAGAACGGGAGATGAACGACATGGATAGGCGGCTTGCATCTCTGGATGTCCTTCGCGGACTGGACATGTTCCTTCTTGCCGTGGTGGGCCCGCTCTTCTATGCGCTTGACAAGGCGTTCGACCTGCCGGACGCGCTCATGCGCCAGTTCAGCCACGGCTGGGGCGGTTTTACCCTCTGGGACATCATAATGCCGCTCTTCATATTCATGAGCGGCGCCGCCGTTCCCTTCGCGATGGGAAAGCGTCTTGACGACGGCAGGGCCGGCTGGCGTTACTGGCGGCACGTCCTCTCGCGCTTTGCGCTTCTTTGGGTCCTCGGCATGATGGCCCAGGGGCGTCTCCTCTCGCTCGACGTCATGCAGATGAGCCCGTTCAACAACACGCTGCAGACGATCGCCTGCGCGTATGTCGCCTGTGCCGTCGCGTTCCTCGTGCCGTCTCGCACGGTTCGCAGGGCGATCCCCATTGTCCTTGCCGTCGGTTATGCGCTTCTCCTGCATTTCTGCGGCGACTATTCGAAGGACATGAACGTCGCGATCAGGCTTGAGAAGTGGATAGTGCCGTATCTTACGCCGGCCGGCTCACAGGCGCTGAAGCTGGCCGACGGCGGCTATACGTGGTGGGCGACGATCCCGATGTTCGCCGCAATGGGGCTTTGCGGAATGGAGGCGACGATGATCCTGCGGTCTTCCGCGGCGCCTGTGCGCCGGGCGCTTGCGCTTGGTGCGCTTGGGCTTGCCCTCCTCGCGGTCGGCTGGGCGCTTGTGCCGGTCGTGCCGCCGATCAAGCACATCTTCACTGTCTCCTTCACTGCTCAGGCGATGGGCTGGTGCTGTCTCTCCCTTGCCTTGCTTTACTGGCTCGTAGACATTCTCGGGGCAGGGTCCGCCATGCTCGGGAAGTGCCTTTGGATATTCACCCTCTTCGGGCAGACGTCGCTTCTCGCATACATGTGCCACGGCGTCTTCGGCAAGCCGTTCCGAGCGTTCGGAGACATCTTCGCGCCCGGTGCCGCACATCTGCTTGGCGCGTGGGCCGGGCCGGTCGTCGAATGGCTGGCGGCATCGCTTCTCCTCGTCGCTGTGCTTTATGTTCGTCGCGAGATGCGCCAGCTGTCGACACGGCCAAAGGAGTCTGCATCTTGAAGGTCTTGACAGCGGGAACGCTCCTCGGGCTTGCGCTTGCCGCCGGCTTTCCGTTTGCGTCTGTTGCTCGAGAGGATCGCCCCTTGTTCTACAACATCGTGCCGGTGTTCCCCGGTCGCGAGGACTTCGCAGTGTCCGAAATCCTCCGACAGCACCGCGAGGTCGGGCTAGACCGCTTTCTCCTGAGCCTGAGCTTTCATCCGCAGACGACGCCTGCGCGCGACCTCGTCCCCGTCCTGTGCGAACGTTTCCGCAAGGTTCGCGATGGGGTCGCGGGATCGGGCGTCGAACTCGGCGTTCTTGTCCAGAGCACGCTCGGCCACGGCTGGAACGGGAAAGTCCCGCTGACGCAGGAAAAATGGCAGCATGTCGTCCTTTTCGACGGAAAGGAGAGCCCGCGTTTCTGTGTCCTCGACCCGGGCTTCCGCGGCTACGTGCGCGAATGCATCTCTTCAATCGCTGCGGAGCGTCCGTCGCTTCTTCTCATTGACGACGACGTCGGCATTCGCGTCGGCGAGTGCTTCTGCCCCCTACACCTTGCCGAGATGAGCCGAGACCTCGGACGTTCCGCGGCGGAGATAGAGCGGGCTCTTCGCGAAGAGGCGCCGACTGGCGCCGTCTCCGTCGCCGTGTCCAGGACTCTTCGCCGGACGATCGTGGACTTTGCAAAGACGATCCGCGAGGCAGTCGACGCGGTCGATCCGTCGATGCGATGCGGCATCTGCGCCTGTTGGGGCGGCTACTGGGAGAACGCCGACATCGCGCATGCGCTCGCCGGTACGCGGACAAAGCCGTTCATGCGCGTGAACAATGCGGCCTACGGGGACCAGCGTCCGGCGCATCTCGTCCATGACTTCGCCATTGCGTCGCGCGTCCTCTACCAGTGCGACGGCGTGGCTGAGGCCTGGGACGAAACTGACACCTTTCCGCAGAACTACATGAGCGAGTCTGCTGCGATGTTCCATTCGCACATCGCGTTGGCCATGCTGTCCGGGCTGTCGGGATGCAAGCTCTGGACGAGCGAGTTCCAGCAGCCGGTCCACACCGGCTCGCAAAGCCGCTACGAGGCGCGGTTACGCGACTTCAGGGGCTTCTACGAAACACTTCACGCCCTTGCGCCCAGCATTCGGTGGCAGGGGATCTCCGGATATGTCGCCCGCCCGCCCGAAGGATACGGCGGACATCCCCTCCATACGCTGCGCGGACTCCATCCCGGACCCTGGAACACGCCAATCGAGGCGGTCTACGGCATCCCGCTGCGCTACGAGGGCGTCGAGACGGACGGAATCTTCGCCCTTCGCGGGGAGGATGTCGACGTCATGACCGATGCGCAGGTCGAGACAGTCCTTTCAAAGAAGGCCATTGTCGATTCTTTCGCCGCGCGCAAGCTTACGAAGCGCGGCTTTGCGTCGCTTCTCGGCGTCGAGGCCACGCCCGGCGGCGATGGCTTCGCCTTCTCCGGCGAAGTCTCGTCCGACGGCGCCGTCGCCAACCGCTGTCACTGGGACGATTCCATGTCTCACTTGAGGCCCGTCTCCGGCGACGTGGAGGTTCTCGCGAACTTCTGCAGAGGCGATTGCTTCGCCTCGCCCGAGGTCGTAGCACCCTCGCATACGCTCTTCGCGAACCGCCTCGGCGGCCGCGTCGCCGTCCTCGGCTGGCATCTCGACCTCGTGGGCCACAAGATGTTTCGCCCCCAGCGTAGGCGGCTCTTTCTCTCACTTCTCGACAAGCTGAACGGTTCGCCGCTTGAAATGGCCGTCGAGTCCGGCGAGCAGGAATTCGTCCGCCACGGCGTCCTGCCGGACGGGCGGGAGATACTTGCGGTGACGCGGCTTTCCCTCGACACAGACGACGTCTTGCCGCTGCGCCTCGCGCGTACGCCGAAGGCAGTCGAGCGGCTTGCGCCGACAGGCGGATGGGAGGGCGTCTCCTTCCGGCGGAAGGGGGCGCTCGTCGTTGAGATCGATGTTCGCGTCGTCTGCTGCGAGCCAGTCGTCCTGCGCCTTTCCTTCTGACGCCGCGACCTTGACCAAGCAGACTGGCTTTGATATACTGAATTCAATGAATGTTTTCGCCGTCAGCTGTGTCGTGATGGCGTTTACGGCTCCGCTAGCATGCGCCTCCGCCGTTTACGTCAATTCAGACGCCTGGAACTTCTTTTCCGACAACGAGCTAAAGGACCGCGGCGCAATCGCCGCGGCAATAGACGCCGACGTGGACTTCTACGCCGATGCCGGTGCGACGGCGGTGTTCTACAACCTGAACGCCCAGCGCGCGCTTTTCGGCTCAAAGACGGCGACTCCGCTGTGGAAGGACGTATCGGTCGGGGAGGACGGCCGTCCGCTTCTTCGCGGCAAGCCGTTCGTCACTGACCAGGACGGCAGGCGCATCCTTGCGATTGCGAACCGCGCCCACAGGGTGAGCGAGCTCATGCCGGACTTCATTGCCCGTCGCTACGCGCGCTGCCGCGCACGAGGCGTGGAGATGTGGCATTCGATGCGCATGAATGACATCCACTACACGTATCTCGGCAGCGAGTGGATCCCTCTTCATTCCGACATGTGGCTTGACCGAAAGGACCTTCTTCGGGCGTGGTATCGCCATTCGTGGCGCGGTGAATGGCGCGACAACGGGTTCGACTACGCGAAGAGCGAGGTGCTTGACACGCACCTCGCGCTTATGCGCGAATATCTCCTTGAATATGAGTCGGACGGCATAGAGCTCGACTGGATGCGGTGCGTTCCGCTGTTCGCGCCCGGACACGACGAATCGAACGCGCATGTTCTCACGCGCTTCATGCGCGAGACGCGGAAGACGGCGTCCGAGGCCGCGGCGAAGTGGGGGCATCCGGTAAAGGTCGCCGTGCGCGTGCCCGCGCGCGTGCGCGAGGCGTATGGCGTGGGGATGGACGTCGCGACGTGGGCGCGTGAAGGGCTTGTGGACGTCGTCGTTCCGTCGCCGCGCGACACGGCGACAGAAATGGACTGCGACGTCGCGCTCTACAGGGCGATATGCCCTAGGCCTATAGTCCTCGCGCCGGACGTCGACTACTGCTGCCGGTCGAGCGACGACAAGAGATACGTCCTCGCCTTTTCCGCGGACATAGACAGGGGATTCGTGTCCGGATGGTATCACGACGGGGCCGATGCGGCCTATCTCTACAATCACTTCCCGCGACACGCGAAGGAGAGGCACGACGGCTATCCCGCCTACATCGCGTCGCTTGGCGACCGCGAGGCCCTGGCCCGCATGCCGCGCCGCCATGTGTTCACGAGCCATGCGCCGATAGGAGAGGGAGTGTTCCCGTCGTCGCCGTACTGGAACGCTGTGTGGCGCAACTGCTGCAACGGCTGCGTCAAGGTCAATTGCGGCGAGGGCGTCTCCGGGCGGCGTGCCGTGGTAGTCATTGGCGCTAAGACGTCGCTTGACGTCGACGTGATTGTGAATTCCGTGAAGTGCGCTCCCGTCAGCCTCGATACCGTCTGCCACAAGGACTTGCCGGAAGCCAAGGAAGGCGATGCTCTCTGCTACGTCGCGGCAGTCGTTCCGCCCGGCGTCCTGCACGACGGCTGGAACGGCGTGGAAATCTTCAATCGCGGGCCTGTCGACCTCAAATCCCGCGATTTTGTCTGGCTTGAGGTCAAACTCTGAGCGGTGCTGTGTCTGCGCCGCGAAATGCGTCAATGGAGGAAAAAGTGAACATGGCGGTATCTACGCGAAGGGGATTCCTCGGTGCAGTGGCGGCAACCGCCGCGATTCCGGCCGCCGCGCCTTCCGCGGACCGTGTCAGGTTCCTTGCGTTCGCCGACATCCACTACATGCCGGGAGTCTATCCGAACGACTCGCGCGAATGGCTTGAGCGCATACTTGCAAGGGCGGTTTCGTCGCGTTGCGAATTCGCGATTCATGCTGGGGACTTCACCCACGATCCGGTGCGCAATGCCGACTACGTGAAGCTGTACAACGACGCGCCGTTGCCGACTTTCCATACGCTCGGGAACCACGATACGGAATTCTGTCCGGTGGAGAAGACGCTTGAGGCGTACCGCATGGAGCGTGGATACTACTGTTTCGACCGCGGCGGTTTTCGCTTCGTGGTCCTCGACACGAACTATTTCCGCAATGGAGACTCGTTCGTCCATTTCCAGGGCTCCAACTACTTTGATGTGCCGCGCGAACTTTCCTGGACGCTTGGAGAGGAGCAGTATGCGTGGGCGGAGAGCGCAATATCAAGCTCTCCCAATCCGTGCGTCGTGTTCATGCACCAGAGCTGCGAGCGCGAGCAGCGCGGAATGCCTGACTGGAGCAGGCTTCGTTCGCTCTTCGCGCGACTGAATCGCGAAAAGGGCTCGAAAGTGCGTCTTGTCGTGAATGGACACCACCATACCGACGGTTTGCGTTTCATTGACGGAATTCCCTACCTCGACCTTAACTCGGCGAACTACAAGTATTACCACGAAAGCCACGAACTCTATCCAGTGGAATATCGAAGGACTCATTCGGGCTGCGGACACACTATTGCATGGGACGCGCCGCTTAGCGCCGTGCTGACGATTGGCGCGGACGGCTATCTCAAAGTCGAGGGAAGCGAGGCCGGGTATCTCTTCGGCGTGTCGCCCGAGAAGGCCCGTCTGACCATGCGGGACAGGCCCGTCCGCCCCATTATACAGTCGGTCGAGATGAAAATCTCCCCTGGCTGATTGCATTCGTCACGCTGTGCCTTGCGTATCTGCCGCGTCATGTGTCGTGCGTTGCCGGCCCTGAATGCGGAAATTTTGAACGTTTTGAGCGTGTGGCGCATTCTTACATTGGAGACCGGGTACGGCTTGAAAGGACCGCAGATTGTGCAACTTGCCGAGATTTGATATAATTAAAAGATGAAATTGAAATATTGCAGAAAGAGTCTTGTCCGCTTGTCGGCGTCGGCCGCATTCGTTCTTTTCTTGGCATCGCCATGCTGCGCCGGTGAGAAGGTCCCTGTCCCCGAAGACGCGGGGCTGTACCTTGGCGCGGGCGTCTACTCGCCGATCGGCGGAATGCTCTGCGGCGGGTTCTGCTTCACCTACTGGGAGCCCGGCACGCTCGATCCGACGGGCGCCGTAGAGCTGTGTGCCAAAGAGGGCTTCTGCAACACGCTCCAGTTCTGGCAGCGCGGCGAGAAGCTGCGCGACCTCTGCCGCCTCGCGAAGGAGAAGGGCATCTACTCCACCTGCATCTACTCGACGGCGACGAACGGCCTCGCGCGGGCCCTCGTGGACGAACTCGGGACTTTCTGGATCGGCTATGACTTTGGCGAGCGCTACAACTTCGCGCTCAACGACCTGGGCGAGCGCGGCGGCACACTCGAGTCCGTCGCGGCCGAATACATGGGACGTGTGCGCGAGCATGTCGCCAAGCTCCACGCGGAGGGCTGGGGAAAGGTGATGGCGACATCGGCGAATTTCTCGCTCGACTACGAAGTCGCCGCGGGGGTCGAGGTTCCTTGCACCGAGGACTTCCCGTTCGGCGACCTCACTCTTTCTTCGGCGCTCGGGCGCGGTCTCTATCGCCAGTACGACCTGCCGCTCTGGGGGTCGCACCTCGCGCACGAGTGGTACAGCTGGATTCCCCATAAAAACCCTTACAAGGCGAAGACGCTCGAAACGGCGCTTTACCTCAAGTACATGACCGGTGCGAAGGTCATTATCAACGAGTCAGGATGCTTCCAGCTCCAGAGCTCGCTGTGCGAGGATTCGCCGATGTCGCGCATGCCCAAGCCGATCCGCAAGCTCTCCACGCGGTTGACGAAAGAGGTCGTCGCGGAGCAGGTGGAGCCCGTAATGGACGAGGCGAGGAAGAAGTTTCCGTCGATAGACTGGCGCTCCCCGGTCGCGGTCAAGTATCGCCGCACGCTCGGCGACTTCTACGCATACTGCCGTGCACACCCCGCGCCGAAGGGCCAGCCCGAGGCGACGTGGGCGCTTGCGAAGGGCTACCTGGACCTCGGCGACTCGCGCTGCATCCCGGGTGCGGCGATCTGCGCCGCATACACGCTGGCGCGGAAAAACCCCAACTGGATGCACGGTCTGCCCGAAGCGAGCTGGGAGACGGTGCGCAAGGCCGTCATGCCGCTTCCTCCGATGCTCGCGCCGAACAAGAACATCCATTTCTCCGCGACGCCGTATGGCCTTTGCGACATTGTTTCGTTCGCGGGCGAGGGCCCCTCGGCGGAGCATCTGCTTGCGAACTACAAGGTCGTCATGTTCTCGGGGTGGAACACATGCACACCGCGCCAGTACGCAGTTCTGTGCGACTACGTGAAGGGCGGCGGCACGCTCGTGATCGGGCTATGCCATCTTTCGACGGACAATGCGCGCAACTACACGGACATGTCGGCCGAGAAGCTCATCAACGGGGGAGACCTGACGGAACTGTGCGGGCTCAAGGTCGTTGGGGAGACGAAGCGCAAGTATTGGGCTACAGCCCCGTCCGTGACGCCAAACTGCCTCGGTTTCGCCGCGCGTCGGCGCTTCGGATACATGTGCCTGCCGCTTGGAAAGCTTGAATACGCGGCGTCTGAGGAGTCCTTCGAGCCGATCGCGGTTGACGACGAGGAGGGCGAGCCGTTCATCCTGCGTTGCCGCAAAGGGAAGGGGCAGGTGCTGCTGATGAACTGGTACGCCTATCCGGCGGCCGCGAACATGGACGTCGGCTGCGGCGCGGAGGTCGAGGACGTCGGGCTCGTCGGCTATCTCTACCGGTATGCGGCGACGCTCGGACGTGGGAACGTGTGGATCACAGGCCGGGACTTCGAGAATCCCGACGAGGACTGCCGCTGGATCGTCTATTCGTATTTCCCAGACGAGGGGAAGATATGCCTGCTGAATCTCGACTATGCGCACGATCGCAGCTTCGTCCTGCAGCAGTTCGGCGACAAGGATTTCGTGACCCTCGCACCGGGCGAGTTCCGACTCGTGGAATCCGTCCGGTTGCGCCCGGAAGAGAAGCTTAACAAGGAGTGAAAGGACAAATGAGAGCAAGATACATGCTGGTTTGCGCCATGTGCGCAATAGCGTCCGGCGCGGCGAGCGCCGGCGTGGAAGACACCGTCTGGAACGCGCAGAAGGAGCGCGCGAAGACGCTGAAGGCAGAAAACGCGAAGCGATTGCGCGCGCTCGGCGTAAAGGACGACGTGGCGTTCTTCGCCGTTCCGGCGTTGAGCGACCTCATGCGCCTCGACGACACATGGCCGGACGACGGGACACTTGGCGGGACTGTTCGCTGCGTCCTTGCCCAGGACGAGTTCGAGGCCTGTTCGTTCGAGCTCTTTTCTTTCAGCGATATCGACGGCATCGAGCTCAAGGTCGATCTCGGCTTGCCGAACGACCTTCGCGTCGTAAAGCTCTGGTTCCAGAACGGCAACGGCTGGGTGAGCTATTTCGACGACATCGGGCTCAAGCTCGTCCCTGAACTCCTGCTCCACGACGAGAACCTGATCAAGGTCGTCAAGGACGGCGACGGCCCCGCAAACTACGCCCGCGTCCGGAAGGGCGGAAAGGACGAGTTCGTCTGGATTTCGTCGCCAAAGGAGATGAATCCCGAGAAGGAAAAGTGGCAGTATTCCGACGGCTTTGCCGACGCGGACCGGCTTCTGCCCGTCGCGCTCGAGAAGAATTCCTTCAAGCAGTTCTTCCTGACGATCCATCCGCCGAAGAACCAGAAGCCCGGCGTCTACAAGGGTTCCGTGACCGTCTCGCGCAAGGGGAAGGAGCTCGCGAAGATACCGCTTGCCGTGCGCGTCCTGCCGTTTGCGCTTCCCTTTCCAAAGGGCTATCTCCAGAGGGACAAGGCGTACATGCACTCATGCATGGGCGCGATGCCGAACCTCGAGCGGCTCGTCGGCAACTTCGATGGCGACGAGGCGAAGGCGAAGAAGTGCTTCCGCGCATGGCTCCAGTCTCTCTACGACCATTCGATGTTCCATGCCGTCTGGATCGGCGAGAACAACGCCTGGTGCGTCCCGCTGCTGCGCGAAATCGGCTTCCCGCTCGACGTCGTGTGGGGCTCCAACATGGTGCCGTGGTTCGGGCTGAACTTCGGAGGGCGCATGAGGTACGAGCATCTTCGCTGGGCGCAGGACGCGGCGAAGAAGTGCAGCGCGTTCTACAAGAAGGTCCTCGGCGACGCGAAGATCTGCTGCGGGCACGGCGACGAGCAGGGGACGGCGTTCGTGACGGCACACCGCGAGCTCTTCCGCGAATACGAGAAGTATGGCATTTCGATCGGCTGCGCCGGGCACGAGGGACTTCTCTACAAGGGCGGCTACGCCTACGGGCACTACCCAATGGCGGGCGAGCCGGAGAACGCCTACCTGAAGTCACGCCCGTGGCGCGAGATCGGCGCGTATCCGATCGGCTTCTACGCTTCGCAGCACACGGCTAGCGAGAACCCGCAGTATACGCGCCGCCAGCACGGCATCCTCGGCTGGCTCAACGGCCTGACGATGGCGCACAACTACGAGTTCGCCATTGGCAGCTTCAACGACCGCGCGAACATTCTCTACCGGCCTATGGTCGTCAGCTACTGCAATTCGCAGGGTCTGATGGAGACGATCGAGTACGCGGGCTTCCGCGAGGCCTGCGACGACATCCGCTATGCGACTTACTTGCTCGACCTTGCGGAAGAGGCGGGGAAGTCGAAGGACGTCGACACTCGCATTCTCGGCAAGAAGGCGCGGATGTATCTCGCGATGCTCAAGGGCGAGACGATGGATCTCGACGCGGTGCGACTTGAGATGATCGCGAAGATACTCGAGCTGCGCGGCGCGCTTGGGAAGTGAGGAAACGTGAAACGACTTACAGACGGGAGACTTGAAATGAAGAAGATCGCTATCATTGCAGTTGCTGTTCTGGCGGCCGGGTTCGCCCTGGCGCTCACGCCGGAGGAAAAGGCCGCCCAGGAAAAGGCCAAGGCGGAAGCCAGGGCCGCGCAGGAGAAGGCGCGCGCAGAGGCCAAGGCGAGCGCCGAGGCGTGGAAGACGCTTCGCAAGGAGGCGGAGGAAATCGCCCAGAAGGATTTTAAAGGCGGCTTCGCCAACTACTGGCACGACGGCATCGACGCCGCGCGCGACAAGCTCGAAAAGGCGCTTGAAGACCCTGTTTTCAAGAACAGGGAGAAAATCGACATCTGCCGCCAGATCGCGCAGTACTGTCTCGAGTCGACGCGCGACGAGAAGGGCGCCCTTGCCGCCATCGAGAAGCCGTTCGCCTTCAAAGACCTTTCGGACGACGACCGGAAATACGCCGAGTCTCGCAAGGCCGACCTTCGCCGGCTGATGGGCCTTGACCCCAAGCCGGAGCAGGAAAAGCGCGACGAAGCGTGGTATCTCGCGGAGCTCGGGAAGAACGAAGTGAAGTCGGGCGCCTATTCCCGCACGCTCAACGACTACTTCAAGTTCTGCGTCGAAAAGGATGCCGCGTATTTCAAGGCGAAGGTGCCGGACCTCGTGAAGGGCAAGCTTGCGGCCGACGAAAAGTCCGACTGCGTGCGGCAGGCTTTCCAGTCGGCGACTTGGAACTGGCGGAACCGTGCGGGCGACAAGGCCTTCAAGTCCCCTGCGTTCGCGGCATGGCTTGTCGGGTTCGTCGATTCGTTCCCCAACGCGCAGATCAAGCCCTCCTCCGCCGACAAGTTCCAGTATCTGCGCGGCTTCAAGACCCACGACCTCGACGCCCTGTCGGAGAAGTATGCGCGCGCTGTCGTCGAGGAGGCGAAGGATCCGAATAACAAGGTGAATCCAAACGCGCTCAAGGCGGCAGAGAGATTCCTCGCTTTCTGCAAGGTCGGCGACAACGCGGGCCGTGCAATCGATGCGTGCAAAGACTGGCTGAAGGCCCAGGGCAAGGCCGACGACAAGGTCGAGCTCGCCAAGCTCCTCGCCGAACAGGCGCAGGACTTCCTCACGTGCGGCAATGAGGCAGGGGCGCGGAAGATCTGGCAGGCGCGCGAGAAGATCGTGCCGCCGCGCAAGCCGGTGAAGTTCGCGTGCAAGTGGTGGAGCGGTGCGCCGCACGACATTCGCGGCATCGTCGAGTCGGGCTTTTTCGCAAAGGCCGAAAAGACGCCGCTCGTCTACAAGTATGGCGACAACCTCAAGTTCCTCATCGAGACGGACTCCGCGCTCACGGGCCGCGAGATGACGACCGACAAGGGCGAGAAGTTCCGTCCGTCGGAGCTCTTCGCGTTTTGCGACGAGCGTGGCGTCAAGTTCCTCCTCCGCCAGTATCTCGACAACATGGACGACATCCGGGCCGACTTCGCGAACGCCCCGGGCGTCGAATCGTATGTGGCGACAGGAATCGACAGTCCCTACCACTGCATCATGTTCGGGGCGAACGAGGGGGCAGAGGTCGCCGACAACTTCCTCACTCAGTACGACAACGGGACGGGCTACCGCGTGACGCAGGAGAAGCGCGGGACGCTTGCCTGCTCGAGTCTCTATCTCGCCGACGGCACGGCGACGCTCGTGGAGATTCCCTGGGCCGCGGTTTTTGATTCGCTCCCCGACGGGAAGAACGCCTGGTACGTCGAGTTCCTCAACTGGTCTCACGGCGGCATGAGCCTCGGCGGGTCGATTTCGGTCCACAACCGCTCGTCGTTCGCAGAGATGCGCTTCGAGGGCGTGGACGCCAAGGCGCTTGCCGCGATCAAGCGTACGCTGCTCCTTCCGGCGCGTAATGTCTTTAGGAACTCGATCAATCCGCGCTCGAACGGTGACGCCGAGCGGTGGTCCGACCCCGTGCTCGGCGACCAGGCGTTCTATCTCGCGAAGGTCAAGCCGCTTGTCGAGGAGCTTAAGCCGTTTGCAGACCGCATTTCGCGCGAGCTTACGGACGCCGAGGTTGTCGAAATCTACGACAAGGCCGGTGTGGCGATGCTCAACTTTGACTACGAAATCGCACGTTTGCGCCGCGAATGGCTTGAGGAGAAGCTCACCACCGACTGACGTTGGCTTTGCGAAATCACGACAAAGCCCTCTGTTTCCTTCAGTCACAGAAGGCCTTGTAGCGGGCGAAAGTCCAGGCATGGCATGGGATAAGCGCGGATTGCGCTTATTTTCCCCGCTGTGCCGAAAAATTTGGTATAATATCGCGTAGTATGAACATTTTGAAGTTTCTGTTTGGGACAAAAAACGATCGAGAGCTCAAAAGGCTCTGGCCGATCGTCCGTGAGATTAATCGTATCGAGAGCGAGTATCAGGCCAGGAATTTCGCGGACGACGACTATCCGCGCATGACCCAGGAGTTCAAGGATCGCATTGCGAAGGGCGAGACCCTCGACCACATACTCCCCGAGGCGTTTGCGCTCGTGAAGAACGCCTGCCGCCATCTCTGCGGCACGACGGCCGATGTCTGCGGCCACCAGCTTACCTGGAACATGGTCCCGTTCGACGTGCAGCTCATCGGCGGCATCGTCCTCCATCGCGGCAACATCTCCGAAATGCAGACGGGCGAGGGCAAGACGCTCGTCGCGACTCTGCCGCTCTACCTGAACGCGCTTTCTGGAAAGAACGTCCAGCTCGTCACTGTGAACGACTACCTCGCCCGACGTGACGCCGCCTGGATGGGTCACCTCTACAAGTTCCTCGGCCTCACCGTCGGCTGCATCCAGAACTCGATGGATTCCGAGGAGAGGCGCGCCCAGTATGCGTGCGACATCACCTACGGCACCAACAGCGAGTTCGGCTTCGACTACCTTCGCGACAACGGCATGGCCCAGCGGCCCGAGGACGTCGTGCAGAACGGCCACAACTTCGCGATCGTCGACGAAGTTGACTCGATTCTCATCGACGAGGCGAGGACGCCGCTCATTATTTCCGGCCCCGCGACGCTTTCGACTTCGCACATCTACCAGAACCTGAACCCGCTCGTCTCTTCGATCGTGCGCGTACAGACGGCGCAGTGCAACGACTTCATTCAGGAGGCGAAGAAGGCGCTTGCGTCGGGCGACATCGAGCTCGTGAAGGACAAGATCTACCAGGTCTACCACTCGATGCCGAAGCACAAGCAGCTCATGCATCTCCTCGAGGACGCCGATGTCCGCAAGATGCACGAGGACGTCGAGCTGCAGATGCTCTCCGAGATGCGCAAGGAGCATGCCCGCGAGCTCAAGGAAGAGCTCTACTTCACGATTGACGAGAGGACGCGCGAAGTCTCGCTCACCGACAAGGGCTGCGAGAAGATCTGTCCCGAGGACCCGAAGCTCTTCGTCCTTCCCGACCTTGCGGCCGAGATGAGCGCGATTGACGGCGACACTTCGCTTACCGAGCAGGAACGCCTTGAGCGCCGCCGCGACACGCAGTCCTCTTTCGTCGAGAGGTCCGACCGCGTACACGTCGTCGACCAGCTTCTCCGCGCCTATTGCCTCTACGAACGCGACGTCGACTACGTCGTGCAGGACAACCACGTCTACATCGTCGATGAGTTCACGGGCCGCGTCCTACCCGGACGCCGCTGGTCCGACGGTCTCCACCAGGCGGTCGAGGCGAAGGAGGGCGTCGAGATCGAGAAGGAGTCCCAGACCCTCGCGACGATCACGATTCAGAACTACTTCCGACTCTACAAGAAGCTCGCCGGCATGACCGGCACAGCCGAGACCGAGGCGAGCGAGTTCAAGTCGATCTACAAACTCGACGTCGTCTCGATCCCGACAAACAAGCCGGTGAACCGCATCGATGGCAACGACCAGATATACCGCACCCAGCGCGAAAAGTTCAAGGCGATCATCGCCGATGTCGCAGAGCGTCACGCGAAGGGCCAGCCGATCCTGCTCGGCACCGTTACGGTCGACACTTCAGAGATTCTTTCGCGCATGCTCAAGCTCGCGCACATCCCGCACGAGGTCTTGAACGCCAAGAACCACGCTCGCGAAGCCGAGATCGTCGCGCTCGCGGGTCAGCGCGGCGCCGTTACGATTGCAACGAACATGGCGGGCCGCGGCACCGACATCAAGCTCGGAGAGGGCGTTCCCGAGGTCGGCGGCCTTCACGTCATCGGTTCCGAGCGCCACGAGTCGCGGCGCATCGACCGCCAGCTCAGGGGCCGCTGCTCTCGTCAGGGCGACCCCGGCTCCTCGCAGTTCTTCATATCCCTCGAAGACCAGCTCATGCGCCTTTTCGGCTCCCAGAGGATTTCTGGCATTATGCAGAAGCTTGGCCTCCAGGAAGGCGAGGTGATGGAGCACCGCTGGCTCAACAAGTCCGTCGAGACGGCACAGCGCCGCGTCGAACAACAGCACTTCGCGATCCGCAAGCGCACGCTCGAGTACGACGACGTGATGAACAAGCAGCGCACGATCGTCTACGAGCTCCGCGGCAAGGTTCTCACCGGCGACGCCGCGACTGTGCACGGTCTTGTCCTCGATGTCGCGAACGACCTCATCCAGTCGCAGGCCGAGCGCTATCTCTTCAGCCCCAAGGACGGTTCTCTCGAGGACTTCATGAGCTGGCTTGGCGTTTCTTTCCCGGTGTCCGTTTCCGAAGAAGAGCTCCGTCCGCTCATGGGCACCCCCGGTCTCGCGGGCGATCTCGTCTACAAGCGCGTCGAGGAGGCGTACGAGGCAAAGTGCGCTGGCGAGGACCAGGAGATGCTTCCGTTCATGGAACGCGGCGTGTTCCTTCAGGTGATCGACCGCGAATGGCAGGACTACCTCAGGGCGATGGACGATCTCCGCCAGGGTGTGAACCTCCGTGCGTACGGACAGCGCGATCCGCTCGTCGAGTACAAGAAAGAGGCCTTTTCAATGTTCGAGTCGCTTATCGCCACAATCAAGGCGAAGGTTGTCTCGGCCGAGTTCAGGAGCGCCACCGCCGCGCGCATGCAGCGCATGCTCGCGGCGATGGGTGGGGCGCGCATGCGCACGAACGCCGACGAGATCACCGTCACCGACAGCGAGAAGCAGTCGGCCTCGCCGGTTTCCGAGCAGCGCACGGGGGCGTCCTCGAAGACGATTGGCGACGTGTTCGCCTCGATGATGTCGCGTCCGCCGACGGCTGTTCCGCAGGGGCCTGTGCCTGCTGCGGCGCCTCGCGTCCAGCCGGTTGTCGGCCGCAACGATCCGTGCCCTTGCGGGTCTGGCAAGAAATTCAAGAAATGCTGCGGGAGGAACATGGTATGACGACTGCGATAATAGTGGCCGCCGGAAAGTCCGAGCGGATGGGAGCTGGAACGGACAAGGCGTTCCTGAGCTTGGGCAACAAGCCCGTCGTGGCATGGTCGCTTCTCGCGTTCGAGCGGTGCGCCGACGTGGACAGGATAGTCCTCGTCGTTCGCAAGGAGCAGCAGCTCGCCGCAAAGGCGGTCGCCAGGATGTTCGGCATCTCCAAGCTGGTGGCGGTTGTTCCCGGCGGCAACAAGCGCCAGGAATCCGTGCAGGCGGGGCTCGCCGCGTGCGATGCGGATACGCGCTTTGTCGTCGTCCATGACGGAGCGAGGCCCTGCATTACGCCTGATGTCGTCTCCGAGGTCGTTAAGCTCGCGAAGCGCGTGGGTGCCGCGACGGTAGGCCGCCGCATCACCGACACCGTGAAGCGCGTAGAGAAGGGAACTGCGGTTTCCGGCACGGAGGACAGGGATAAGCTCTGGGCGGTGCAGACGCCGCAGGCGTTCCATTTCAAGATTCTCGCAAATGCGTACAAGAACCTCGGCAAGAACGACGTGACCGACGACTGCCAGGCCGTCGAGCTTTCCGGCGAGACCGTGCGCATCTACGAGAACAGGGCGCCCAACTTCAAGATAACCACCGTGGAAGACCTGCAGATGGCAAGTGCGCTGCTCGTAAAGTGATGTCTAAGCTCTTTGCCATACTCGGCGACATACACGCCAACCTCGACGCGCTGAACGTCGTTCTCGACGACTGCCGCGCCCAGGGCGTGACCGACTTCCTGTGCACTGGTGACGTCGTCGGCTACAACGCCTGCCCGCACGAGTGCATGGAGATCGTACGCGCGCTCGGCTGCCCGGTCGTCGTTGGCAACCACGACTACTACGTGTCGTCACGCCAGAATCTCGACGACTTCAACCCGGCCGCCGCCGCAGTCGTCGAATGGACGCGCAAGCAGCTGTCCATGGAAGAGATATACTGGCTCAGAAACCTGCCGTTTACGTACACGCAGATGGGTGTAACGCTCGTCCATTCGACGATGGACAGGCCCGAGAACTTCGGGTACGTGTTTGACAACCTCCAGGCCGAGGCCAACTTCCTGAGGCAGCTTACGCCGATATGCTTCCACGGCCACACGCACTGCCCGATGATCTACGAGAAGTCGATGAACGGCGTCTTTCGCATTGACGCTCAGGACTTCACGCTGCCAATTGGTCGCAAGTACTTCGTGAACGTCGGCTCCGTCGGCCAGCCGCGCGACGGCGACCCGCGCGCATCGTATGTCATCTACGACCAGAAGGCGCGCACCATTCGCTATCGCCGCCTCGAATACGACATTGAGGCAGCGCAGGAGCGCATCAGGCTTGCAGGACTTCCCGAGCGCCTTGCCTCCCGCCTCGCCGTCGGGCAGTGACCGTGCAAAACGCTTTGCGCCATTCGCGCATGGACATGCTGGTATTCGCCTTGAACGCGTAGCGGAGAGTCGAGTCGGACTTGTATCCGCAGAGGTGGGCTATCCCGTCTATTGCCTGTCGCGGGTCCCTGAGCATCGCCATGGCCGTGGCCATCCGGACGTTTCGTATCTCGGTCTGGATCGAGTGTCCGATCATGTTCATGAAGCGCACTTCGGCCGTTCTGCGCGAGCAGCCCATCTGCGCGACGACATCGCCCACGCCGATGCCCTCGGTGGCGTGAGTCCGAATGTATTCCACGGCGGCGGTCACCTTGACGTCTGCGTGTTTGAAGATCGTGGTCGACCGGCGCTTGACAACGCCGAGTATGCCGAAAGTGCGGTTCTCGCCCTTTGCCTTCGGGTCGCGCAGTTGCTTGTCGAGCAGCTCGCCGCAGAGGAAGCCCGCCTTCTCGAAGTCGGGGCAGATGCTCGAGAGCGTCGGCTTCGTGTTCTCGCAGATCTCCTCGTTGTTGTCGATGCCCATCACGGCGAAGTCCTCCGGCACGCGTATGTTCTCGTGGCTGCATGCCGCGAGCACCTCCTCGGCGGTACCATCGAACGCGGCGAGGATTCCGCAGGGCTTTGGAAGTTCCCTGAGCCACTTGCGGAGCGCTTCAAGACGCCTTATGCCCGGCTTAGCGCCGCTGTCAAAGACATGGCATCTGCGCCCGTTCAGCTTTATGGCCTCGCAGAAGGCCTTCTCGCGCTCCTTCGTCCAGAACAGTGGGAGCGGGAACCCCACGAAGGCGTAGTTTTCGAAGTCGAGCGACAGCAGTTCCTTCGCGGCAATCTCCGCGGAGCCCTTGAGATCGGCGTTTACGGAAAACCGTATCTTGCCCCTGAGCGAGGGGTCGCGGTCGAGGTATACCGTCGGCAGCTTGCCGAATATCTCCGGCCTGAACTCGTTCATGTCGCTGCCGCATTCGGCGATGCATCCGACAGGATGCCAGAAGTCGAGGACTTTCTTGACGTTGATGTGGTGGTAGTTGCTCTCGACAACCTGGACTTGAATGTCAGAGTTTGAGAAGTAGCGCTGTACGCCGGCAACGCGCTTGCGGCACGAGTGTCGAGTTGCCGAGGCAAAGAACAATACGGTTTTCATGATGTGAATGGTACCATAATGAGGCGCGGAAGGCAAGGGCAAATTGCGCGAAATTCACGGAAAATTTATCGCGCTTCTCACGCTTTAGATGTCCGAAAGATGGTAGAATATCCGGCAAAGAAGGAGGACTTTACTTATGGACCACCGAGTTACGTCAGTAGTGCTGGGAGCTGTCGCTTCCGTTTTCCTCGCCAGCGGCTCAAGCGCCGAGGGCGTGAAGTTCAACGGAGTCTTCGCGCCGTCCGAGGGCTTCGTCAACCGACTCGAAAAGCCACAGCGCGCGGAGGTGTGCCTCAACGGCCGGTGGGATTTCCAGGGTTTCAAGACTCCTGCGGGGTGGAAGGACGGCAAGGGTCAGCCGCCGGAGCTCCCCGCGCCGGCCGCGGACGGATGGGACGCCGTGAAGATCAAGATTCCCTCCCCGTGGAACGTCAACAACTTCTGCCTGCGCCGCAGCGAAGGTCCGGACCACCGCGACTTCCCGTCGTATCCCGACGCGTGGCGCGACTACAAGATGGGGTGGCTGCGCCGCTCGGTGACTGTTCCCTCGTACTGGGACGGACGCTCCATCGCCGTGCGCTTCGAGGCCGTCGCAGGCGAGTGCGTCGTTCTCGTGAACGGGAAGAAGGTCGCCGAGAACTTCGAGCTGTTCCTTCCGTTCGAGGCCGACGTAACCGATGTGGTCAAGCCGGGCGAGACGTTCGAGCTCCTTGTCGGCGTTCGCGGGCAGAAGCTCTTCGAGGACCGCGAGGGCGTGGGCCGCCGCGTGATTCCCGCCGGCTCGATGTGGGGCGGCGAGATCATCGGCATCTGGCAGGACGTCACGCTCGTCGCGCGTCCGAAGCTCCGCGTCGCGGATGTCTTCGTCAAGCCGCTCGTCTCAAAGGAGACGCTTGAGCTGGAGGTGACCGTGGAGAACGTTGGCGACGCGCCGGCCGGGGCGGAACTCGGCGCGACCGTGAGCGACTGGATCAACCGCGCCGGAACGGACGTCCTTTCCGCGCCCGTTCCATGCTGGGAGCAGGGCATGTCGCGGCTTGGCAAGGTGTTCGGCCGCGTAGACGTGCCCGCGCGGTCGTCGAAGACCATGACAGTGTCCATTCCCGTTGTAAAGGGAACGCTTCGCGAGTGGACGCCCGAGACGCCGAACCTCAATTCGCTCGTCGTCTCGCTTACGGAGGACGGACGCTTCGTCGACCGCAAGGCCGAGCGCTTCGGATGGCGCGAGTGGACGATCGACGGAGGAAAGTATCTTCTCAACGGGAAGCCGATCCAGTTCCGCAGCGACTCGTGGCACTTCATGGGCGTTCCGCAGATGACGCGCCGCTATGCGTGGGCGTGGTTCAAGGCGATCAAGGAGGCCAACGGAAACGCCGTGCGCCTCCACGCGCAGGTCTACCCAAGCTTCTACCACGACGTCGCTGACGAGATGGGCATCTGCATTCTCGACGAGACTGCCAACTGGGCTTCGGACGGCGGACCTAAGTTCGACCGCGAAATCTTCTGGAAGAACTCGATCACGCATCTCGAGCGCTTCATCAAGCGCGACCGCAACCACGCGTCCGTGCTGGGATGGTCCGTCTCGAACGAGAACAAGCCCGTCATCCTCCACGTCTTCAACCGCCCCGACCTCATGCCGTTCCAGGAGAAGGCGTGGGCCGACTGGCGCGACACGTGCCGCAGGCTCGATCCGACGCGTCCGTGGATCTCGTCCGACGGCGAAGAGGACGGAAAGGGGATTCTCCCGATCACGATGGGGCACTACGGCGATCTTGTCCATTCGTACAAGGCCTGGTCCGAAATCGGCAAGCCGTGGGGCGTCGGCGAGGCCAGCATGGCGTACTACGGCACGCCGCAGCAGGTCGAAGAGCGTGCCGGCTCCGAGCGCAGCTACGCGTCCGCGCTCGGGCGCATGGAGGGCCTCGCGAAGGAGTGCTACGACATCATCTGCGCGCAGCGCGCGAACGGCGCGTCCTACTCGTGCGTCTTCAACCTCGCGTGGTACGCCCTGAAGCCGCTCCCGTTCGGCAAGCGCGACCTTACGAAGGCGCCGACGCTCGAGGACGGCATCTTCTTCGGCGAATACGTGGAGGGACGTCCCGGCTACCAGCCCGAGCGCATCGGGCCGTACTCCTCGACGTTCAACCCCGGATACGACCCAGCGCTTCCGCTCTGGGACGCGTGGCCGATGTACGACGCGGTGCGCGCGGCGTTCGCGCCTGAGGGCCCCGCGTGGTCGAAGTGGTCGATCCGTCCCGAGAGGTGCGCGGCGGATTCGCCGCGTCCCGTGCGCGAGTATGCCGAGGTAGTCTGCGTCGGCGGAGGAAAGCTCAGGGGCGTTCTCGACGCGCAGGGCGTTGTGTTCGCCGAGAAGGTGAACGAGCCCGCGAAGGCGCTCGTCTTCGTCGACGCGTCGTCTCCGCTCAAGTCGGAGCAGGCCGCGGAAGTCGCGGAGCTCGTGAAGAAGGGCGCGGACGCGTGGGTGTGGGGCGTCACGGATGCGAGCGCGGAGTCCGTAAAGCCGATCGTCGGCGAGGGGCTTGAGGTCGCGAAGCTCGTGCGCTCGACGTTCATCCCGATGGACCGTCCGCTTGTGCGCGGACTCTTCAACAGCGACTTCTACTTCTGCGAGCTCCAGCGCGGCGACGCGGCGAAGTTCTCGCTCGGCGGCGAGTGGATACGCTCCGCCGAGGTCGAGGTCGAGGCGTGCCGGACAGACTGGCGCGAGTGGAACAAGAAGGCGGAGGAGATGAAGACCGCCGCGATCATCCGCACGGAGAACGAGTGCACCGCGCCGCTCGCAGTAATCGCGACTCGCCGCGTCGGCGCTGCTAAGGTGCGCGTGCAGACGCTATTCGACTTCGCGAACTCCGAGAAGGGCTACAAGACGCTCTCGCGCATGCTCGCGAACGCTGGCGTGAAGTGCCGCACGGTCGTGAGCGATCCGGCCGAGGCGTTCTTCCTCCGCGACGGAAAGATCATGTTCCCGTCCGTCACGCGCAAGACGCTCAAGAACATCGCGCCGAGGAAACACACGCTTGAATTCTACGTCTACTCGAACCGTCCGCTCGACGACCTGCTCATCGAACCCGACATGCCCAAGCTCATGCTCTGGATGAAGGCGCGCGGGTCGACGCTCAAGGTCGGCGAGAAGGAGGTCAAGGAGACGCGGCGCACGGACCGCGAGGTCGAGTACAACGAGCTTCCGCTCCAGCAGGGCTGGAACAAGCTCTCGATCGTCGTCGACGGCGATCGCAACGAGTTCGAGGCGGAGCTCCGCTGCAACAACAAGCCGGAATTCCTCCAGACCGTCCGCGCCTCCCTCAAGCCGCAGGAATAGCGGCCGCAGGCATGAGACCACTCGTCTCAGCGTTGTGCGCATTCGCCCTGCTCCCGGCGTTTGCCGGCGTAGCGGGGCTTGACGCCGTCTCGCGCGGCGCGGACCCGACGGGTCAGCGCGACAGCGCCGCGGTGATGCAAAAGGCGCTAGACGAGCTCAACCGCGCAGGCGGGGGGACGCTGTATCTCCCGCCCGGAAAATACAGGCTCGAGAAGCCGCTTTACGTCGAGGGCGGCAATTCGATCAGGGGCGCGGGCTCTTCCGCCGCCAACTGGCCCGCCAACAGGCCGTCGATCCTCTGTGTGGCTTTCGGACGGGGCGACACCAACCTCGTCAAGAACGCGGCCGTGAAGCTCAGGGGCGGAGCATCGCTCAGGGACGTCGCGATATGGCATCCCGACCAGCGCTTCGAAGACCCGGTGCCGTATCCTGCGAGCATCTGGGGCGACGGACACACCAGCGTAGTCGACGTAACGCTCGTCAACTCGTGGTGCGGATTCTACAACAACCACTGCTCGTCCATGCTCGTGCGCGGTCTTCGGGGCACGGCCCTGAACATGGGCATCCGCGCGGCTTATGCGTTCGACGTTCCTCGCATCGAGCACGTCGCGTTCGATCCCGCGTACTGGGCGGCATCGGGACTCCCCGGATCGCCGAAGACTCCTTCTGCCATGCGGAAGCTCGAGACGTGGGCCGAGAACAACCTGATCGCGATAGTCGCCGGCGAGCAGGACTGGGGATACTGGTGGGACGTGTTCGTCGACCATGCGAAGGGCGGCATCTTCCTCACGGTCGTGCCGGACGACAAAGGGGAACGCATGAACCCCGGCAACATCGCCGCCGGAAAGGTCGTGATGCGCAACGTCCAGGTAGGCATTGAGATGAAGAACGTCGGCTACCCGGGCTTCCTGCTTACGTACGGCGACATACAGGCGCGGTTGTGCTGCATGCACTACTCGAAGGTGCCGGACTACTCGAAGTTCCATGCCGTCGGCATAAAACCGTACTACAGCTGGAACGCGGCAGTGCAGGTGACGGGAGTCAAGTTCTCCGGCGCGAAGACGCTGTTCAGGTCCGACAAGGACAAAGACGGACTCATCTACTGCATCAACTTCAACGACTGCACGTTTTCGGACTGGAAGGACTGCGCGATAAGCCAGTTGCGCGGCAGTTTGGTCGCGTCCAACTGCAGATTCAGCGGAAAGGGCGCGATACGTCCGGGCGAGAACCTCTCGCAGATAGTGCTCAGCGGCAATACGTTCTCCGGCGAGGCATTCGCAGTGAAGCCCTCCGCCTCGACGGTCGTCTCGCGCGACGACCGCGAGAAGGGCGTCGTCTCGCTCCCATACGACATGCCCGAGCCGAAGGAGCGCGAATTCAAGGGCAAGGTGTTCGACGTGCTGGACTACGGCGCAACGCCCGGAAAGGTAGACGACATCCCGGTGAAGGACAGCTCGCCGGCCTTCGCGGCTGCGCTTGCTGCCGCGGGCAAGGCGGGAGGCGGCACGGTATTTGCTCCTGCTGGAGTCTACCGCATCGCGCGCGGGATCAAGGTGCCGTCAGGCGTCGAGCTGCGCGGCAGCTTCGAGGCGCAGCACTATGGCAACTCCACGCACCGCGGCACGCAGCTCTACGTGTACGCAGGGAAGGGCGACCCCGCGTCCGCGCCGCTCATCACGCTCGAGCCAGACGCTGGTGTAGGCGGATTCACGGTGTACTATCCGGAACAGGGCGTGACGGACGACTCCTCCGCCGACGAGGCGCTGCGCGTGAAGCGCTATCCGCCTACTGTGCGGACGGCTCCGCGCTGCCAGGTGAGGAACATGGCGATCGTCAATGCCTGGACGGCGATCGACGCGATCACGGTGAGGAGCGACGGACTTCTCGTGACGGATGTGACGGGAGGAGCTCTCGACGCAGGCGTAATCGTAGGACACGGCACTACCGGCGGTCTCTTCCGCGACATACACTTCAATTATACTGGGTGGGTCGGGCAGGGCAAGTACGAGAACCATCCGAGGGGCGACGACTGGGACAAGACGACGACGTGCGGAATGTTCGCCGACTTCACCACGCGCGTCACGCGCGGATTCGTCCTCTGCGACGCGAAGGAAGTGAAGCTTCACTCGTGCTTCTGCATAATGGTCGCCGAGGGCGTGTCGCTTGAGAAGGATCCGTACACGGGCGGATCGTTCAAGGGTTCGACGTGGGGACTTGCGTTCGACGCGAACACGAATGGGATCGTGGGGCACCGCGGCGCCGCGCCTAAGTTTGTGGCCAACTGCGCAATGGGCGTCTTCAGCCGTCAGCAGGGCGGATACTTCGTTAAGACGGAGCCTGGCTTCGCCGGCGCGATCGCGTCCGTCAATTCCGAGATCTGGTCCGGACGCTCCCGCATCGTCGACCTTGAGGGCGGGCGCACGATACTCTCGCAGTTCCTCTCTTGGTGCTGCTACGAGGGCGTCGTGAAGAAGGGAGCGTCGCTCACCGTGTGCGGGGCGTCGTTCGCGTCCAACAATGGGAACGACAAGGGCGAGAAGACGACAATAACATACGAACGCGGATCTTCCGGGGCCGTCTGCGGTTCCGTCGACGGACGCAGGTTCCTGAAGGTCGTTGACGAGACCGGCGGCAAACTCGCCTGGCGCAACAACGGCGTGCGGATAGACTGAGGAATTATTGCGCAATTTTCACGGTGATTTTTGCGCGGATTTGACTCTACATCTGCGATGGCTTTGCTATAATAGTGGCAAACATCGACAAGGAGGGTCGTATGAAACATGCGCAAGTCAAAAAGCATCCAGAATTTGTCCCGTCCATGAGGTGCCTTGCTGCTGCGGCATTTGCCGGCATGGCGGCATTCTCCGCCGGCGCGGCAAACAAATTTTGGACGCCGCAGAATGGCTCGACCGACATCAGCGATCCAAGCAACTGGGGTGGCGCTCTTCCCGGAAACGGAGATCTTATGATGTTCCGCGGAAATGACGGGTTGTCCGGAGACTATGCGGTGAGGATACCTGCCGCAACGGCCGAGAACCCGTATCAAAGCAAGGCAGGGGTTTTCTTCGGCAACTTGAACGATGGCCAGACTGTGACAATTGACGCGACGGGCACCTCCTGGCTTGTCATGCGCGATGATGGACAGCCGTGGGGCTATCCGATGCGCGCCTGGTTGTCGGATCACATCTTCGACATTGACAGTGCCGGAGATGCCAGCAAACCGGCCAACGATTTTGCCTTCTCGTTCTCCAACGGCACCATGACCTTCAAGCGCGACTCTGCAAATGGCTCCGCGCTTGTGTTCAACGGCGACTTCAACATGGCAGTCGCTCCCGATGGCACGGAGAATGCGCACAGAACGGTTCTCTTCCACGATGTAAACGCCAACAGCAAGAATTCCAAGATCATCTTCCACAGCGGCGAGTCGACGCTGCGGTGGATACAGTTCCGCGGCAAGACGGAGGGCAACGAGTTCCGTGTTGACGGAGGACGCCTCCATGTCCTGAGCGGACTGGTAATCAATGAAGATTCCGCGAACTATACTACAGATGCCTACATGCATGTCACGGGAGACGGCCAGGTGTCTGTAGATTCTGGGGCTCTGTGGATCGGCCGCAACAACGACGGGCGCGGCGTGCTGCGAATCGACGGGAACGGCAAGTTCACCATGACCGACGGGACGATAGTCACATACTTCCCGGATGGCGCGGCGCAGACGGGGCTCCTTTCAATCGGAGGAAACGGCGAGTGGAATTCCGTGAAGAACATCAATGTCGGCAACAATGGCGGCACAGCCGACATCCTTGTCGAAGGAAACGGTTTCTTCAACCATTCGGGATGGTTCAACTTCGGCTCCCATAACGGCTCGCATGTCTCGCTCACGATGAAGGACCAGGCACGCGCAATAGTTACGAGCGCAGCGATGGTCAAGGACGCCGGTTCCGGCTCTACCCGCACGGGTGTTGTCGACCTGAGCGGCGACTCGGTTCTCCAGATCGCCAGCAACGACCAGTGGGCCAACTCGGCCGGGTCCGATCTGACATTGAACATGACGAACAATGCGACGCTCAAGGCCAAAAAGGCGAACGGCGAACGCCATTTGATTTTCGGCAACAACAACGGCGCCGACATCAAGCTGAATCTCGCGGGCGGGACGATATGCGACTACGACGGCAACGAGCTCATACATCTGCAGCTCAAGGGCGGGGCCCAGAGCGTTTACAACTTCTCCGGCGTGACGGTCAATACCGAGAACTTCATCATCGAGGGCAAGCAGGACACGTCCGCTCCGGACGCCTGGCATATCGCCCATCAGACGGCTGGTACGATCAGCGTCCGCTGGCATGGCTCAGGCGACGGTCTCGACATCCGCGGTGGCAACGGGCGCAACTGCATGTACCTTCTCGAGGGCGGTACGCTCAACGTCGGCAACATGATTCGCGTTGGACATAACGTTACCGACAGCAGTAAACAGTGGCGCTCAGTGTTCCGCCAGACGGGCGG
Source organism: uncultured bacterium (assembly GCA_902801025.1). Taxonomy (GTDB): domain Bacteria; phylum Verrucomicrobiota; class Kiritimatiellia; order RFP12; family UBA1067; genus UBA1067. Next base: position 43,884 of record CADCGZ010000004.1, read on the forward strand.
ACAGGCGAACATTAGCGCGAACGTGAACATGTGCGACTCCGCTACGATGGCCGAGTTCGAGCTTCTAGGCGGGCGTACGCGTCTCTATTCCCTGCGCGGCTGGAGCCAGAGCGTTGCGCGCAAGGCGGGCGGCGCATGGGCGACGGCACTCTTCGACGGCGGCACAATTGAGCCGTGGGCAAACGGAAACACTACCATATATACCATGCCGGAACTTCGCCTCGGCGCCAATGGCCTCACGTTCGACACGCTTGCATACGACAACATCTCAATTGACGCGAAGTTCCAGAACGAGGGCGAGGGGACGGATGATGAAGCCGAAGGCCTCTTCGTGAAGACCGGAACCGGTACCCTCAAGGCGAACATGCTTGAGACAAACGGACTGTACGTCGATCGCGACATTCGCAGCTACCATTCCAGGACGCGCATCGACCAGGGCAAGCTCATTCTCACCAAGGCTGCAGACGTCGCTTTCGGAAAGAACATCACGGTGAAGGGCGGCGCCACGCTCTCGCTCGAGGGAACGGCGGCGACGCTGACGGTCGATACGATTACGCTCGGCGACGGGCATGGCTTCGCCGTCCTCAAGCTTGACGCGGGCGATACGGTCGTCGTCGAGGCGGCGAACGGCGTCACGGCCAACTGCGGCGCGATCGACGTGCCGTGGAAGTCCACCGATGGAAATCATGCCGTCTTTACGTGCAAGCAGAGTGTCCAAGTAGGGGAACTCGACAAGATCGCAGTCCACGACGGCGATGCGACAAAGGACTATGCATGGACAACCGAAGTCGACAACGACACCGGCTACACCATCTGCTCCGTCACCGTAGCGCCCAAGGGTACGCTCACGAAGACGATCACCTATTCCAGCGGCGCTGTCACGACGAACGGCACGGGCAAGGTCTCCGGCATCATCGCCGAAGAAACTGGCACGCAGAGCGGCGAACTCGTTCTCTCCAGCACGGCTTCGGTTTCCGTTGACGCCGATCAGACGATGACGCTCAACGGTCCGCTCGTCGGCACGGGCGTTGAACTCAAGAAGACGGGATCCGGCAAGCTCGTCGTCGATGGCTCGAATCCTGACTTCTATGGTTCATTTGCGTCAGGTGGCGGTGCCTTCGAGGTCCTGTCCGCTGCCGGGTTCGGCGCGAATCCGGTTAACTTCCCGCTCGTTCTCGGCGGCGGAACGCTGCGCTACACGGGTTCTGGAGAGGTTGTCTTTGACGCCGCCCTGCGCATCGCGGCGGGCGCGAAGAAGCAGCAGGTGATTCTCGACAACGAGGGTGACATGACGTTCAAGTCGACGGAATACGTTCAGGGCGGATTCGTCAAGACGGGCGTCGGCACGCTCACGTTCGCTTTGCCCGCCGGCAAGTTCGCCCTGGGCAGCGGCGATTCAAGCGAAGACATCGGTGCCAACGCCGGTCAGGTCAGTCTGCCCGCGAACGGCGATTCGCCTACGTCCAACGACGGGCTCTACGGCGTTACCGTGCTTGAAGGCATGCTCAAGGTCGTTGGAGAAGGCAGGGACGTGACTACTCTCGAGACGCGCAACCGCGCGCTGCTCGGCGGTGGATATCCGGCGGAGACCGCGGCTAAGCTCGTCGTCGAGAATGCACGCGTCAACTGGGGAGCAGGATCGCGCACGGCTACGTTCTGCCACGACGTGCCCGCAGACCGTCCTTCGCCTGAAATCTGCCTCACGAACGCCATGCTTTGGAGCGATTCTCCGATGCTCGGATACTATGCGTATGGGAATAATGCCATGGTGAAGCTGTCGATGAAGGATTCCGAGTACTACGGACACTACAACTCGCGTGTCGGATCCGGCACGGTCGGAGTGATGGTCGACGCGGACAATTCGCAGATGCACAGCGACGGACAGGTCGGTTGGGCGATTAACGCGAAGACGATCCAGGCCGACTTCCACGGCGCGGACGCGGAATTCGGATCGTTCGACAAGACCCAGACTGCCGACAACAGCAACGGCGGGCGTTTCGTCGCGGCCGGCAATACGACGGGACTGATCCAGCTCCGCGAAGGCGCGCGGATGAAGACGACACGCGGCATTGTGTTCAACAACAGCGAAATTGCGGTCGTCTTCGACGGCGGCATCTTCGAGATCGTTCCGCACAACACGCTTCTCAACACCACCTCCACATGGACGAACGTGCAGGGTGGATTTACGACGCAGGGCTCGGGATTGACCGTCGACATCTGCGAAGGATCTACGCACGCGCTCAATTTCCCCGTCAAGGGAACGGGCAAGGTCGTCAAGACCGGCGAGGGCACATTTGAACTCGTTTCGGCGCGCGCAGAGGGCGAGAAGCTCCTCCAGTACACCGGCGGGACGGTCGTCTCGAACGGCACGTTCGTGATCGACGGATCGCTCGTCGCGGACGGCGCGAAGTCGTTCGAGGTCGCCGAGGGTGCGATACTCGACCTGAACGAGACGACGCTTGAGGGCGCGACGATCGCCGGCGCAGGCGTCGTCACGAACGGCACGCTTTCGGCGGCGACGATCGCCTATGGTGAAGACGCGCTGCCGACGTTCACTGATGTAACTTTCGACGGAACGCTGACTGTCGACTTCGACAAGACCGACGAGGATACGCTCGACAAGACTGCGGCGAAGGCCGGAATCGTCGTCGCGCGCTATACTGGCGAAGCGCCGGCCAATCTCAGGGTCAAGTCCGTCAACACGGGCATCGAGCGCGTCAGGACCGCCGTCGTCTGCGAGGGTGGAGACGTAATCGCGAAGATGACCCAGTCTGGCTTTTCCGTTGTCATCCGCTGACGGGTAAGATGGCAGAAAGACTAAAGCGACAGCGCGGCAAATGTGCCGCGCTGTCGTTGTTTGGTACACTGCATGCAATATAGGCAAGGAGACGGTTGCGCAATTTTCACGGTGTTTTTTGCGCGGATTTGACTCTACATCTGCGATGTCTTTGCTATAATAGTGGCAAACATCGACAAGGAGGATCGTATGAAACTTATGCGCAGCAAATCGTATGCAAAATTCATCTCATCAATAACAGGTCATTTTGGTGGTCGGATTTCTGCAAGCTACGCACTATTCGCCTTTCTCGGCGCAGTGTTGCCGACGGCCTCGTTCGCGCTGACTGAGGTCAAGTGGACCAATTCCTCGGGCGGATCGTTCCTCGAGCCGACGAACTGGAACGGCGGCGAGTTGCCTGTCGGCGGGACGAGCAAGGGAACACTTGACCTCGATGCCGGTTACACGGTGACGTTCCCGGCCGGCGAAACCGCCAGCTTCTCTCCGCAGTTCAAGACGCCATCCAACGCTGCGGGCGCGACCGAGCTGAAGAAGCTTGTCCTTGACTTCCAGGGGCCCTTCGAGTGGACTGACTCCGAGTCGGAAATCTACGAAGGCGAGCCGTTTAAGTTCTATTCGAATGGAGGGCATTTCTTCAACTGGGAGAGCTGGAACAAGAAGATTGGCCCGGCGGTCGTGACAAATGCATTGGTCTCGCTCTGGGTCGACAAAGAGAAGAACAACAAGGACAGCATCCACATGCGCATCGAACGAGGCGCATTCAACATGCGAAAGGACAAGCAGAACGGCAAGATAGTAATCGGACATGGTGCCCCGGAAAACAACGCCCTTGAAGTCGTCTACGACAACTGCGCGACGGGAGTGTACGGCTACGTCGATATGCGCATGAGGGCCTCCGACTCGCTGTTTGCCGTTAGGGGCGGGTCATGGGTTTCGTTCTCAAACGATTTCGATTTCCCCGGTGTTACTGAAGACACCTATTATACCAACCGGGTGGAGGTCTCTGGCGAAGGTTCATACCTCTACGCTGGTGCATTCCGCTTCCTTCACGGGAAATGCCCCAATCGCGACATCGGCGTCGTTGTCAAGGAAGGCGGCGTCTTCGAGGTTGGCGAACTGCGGCAGCAGTCGTCGTCTGCCGGATGGATCAACGTGACTGACGGCGGCGTTCTGCGGCTCAGGAGCACCGGCGGCAACTTCATGAAGCAGGCGGACAGCACCATCGACCTCTGCGTTACGAACAACGGCGTGCTGGAGTTGGCCGGCAACGGTAGGTGGGGTTGGAACGAGTGGAACGACACGTGCAAGGTCAACCTACACACGGCGGGTGGAACTGTCCGCCTTCCGTCGGGCAACAACTTCAACTGGAACCGTGACTGGATCGTGGAGGAAGGAACAGACATAGTCATCGACGGTAACCTATATCTGTCGACGTCCGTCACGAACAACGATCTCGGCATCACGGTCGACTTTTCGGCGTCGGGCGCGCGCGGTTCGGGTTCGTTGTACCCCGGCAACAACTATCCGTGCAAGCTTGTGATTACGAACAACGTTGTCGACGTACACTATGTCAAATCCGCCAACCAGGAGGCTGCCGCGACCGAGATACTCGTCGGCGGCACTGGACGCCTGCGCACGGACGGTCTTGACATCGGAATACTGGGCACGGCTACGTTGAACATCCGCGACGAAGGCGTTGCCGATGTTGGGTACTGCCGTATCGGCTACGGAACTGCCAACACCGACCGCGAAGTGGTTGTCAACATCGAGGGCGGACGGCTCGTCTGCACGAACAGCCAGATCAACGTCTGCGACGCGCAGCGCATCTGCCGCATCAACCTGACGGGCGGCGAACTCTATTCAAAGCAGACGCTTGGATGGAACAATGCCCACTACCACAATCCGGGCGGGTACGGCTATGCCTACTTTGTCGGCAACGGCGGCACGCTGAAGGCACCGACCTCCAACAACGACAACTTCTTCGGCGCATTCGACGACGCGAAGGTCGGCGCAAAGGGGCTCACGGTCGATTCCGACTATACGGTCGGAATCCGCCAGACGTTCGCCAACCTCGACAACGAGAGCGGAAAGATCGTCTTCATCGGCGCAGGGACGAAGCGGATTCTTGCGACGGCATGGAACGGCTACACGCCCGGCACGTCCACCCACTCTTATACGGTCGTGGCCGGCGGCACGCTTCTTTTCGAGACGGGTGCGGACTGGCAGACCCATCTCGTCGTGACGAACGGCGCAACAGCTTCGACCGTCGGCGGCTGCACGGGCCTCACGCTCAAGGGGTTGACGCTTGGCGACGCGGACACGGTGGGAACATTGGCCGTAGATCCGGCGGATGTCATTGTGGTCGACGGACCCGTTTCGCTTCCGAACGGCAGCCTCTCGTTCTCGGCCAACATGGCCAACGGCACATACGGAATTCTCAAGGTGAAGGATCCGGAGACGAACTTCCCGGTGGCTGAGCAGAAGGCGTGGGCGAAGATGATGATCTCGGCCGGTCGTGGAAGCGGGCACAGCTACACATTCGAGACTTCGGTCGACGAGACGACTGGCGACATGACGCTTTCGGTTGTCGTGGATGATGTCAAGGATATCACGGGAGATGCCGTTTGGACAGGCGCGAACGGAACGGCATGGTCCGACGGCTCAAACTGGGGTTCTGCCGCGAAGCCAGGTGTGCTCGACTCCGCCGTGTTCTCGTCTGAGACGGCTTCGGCGTCAGTTTCGCTTGGAACGGACGAACTGATTGGCGCGGTCGAGTTCTCGGCTGAACAGTCCTATGCGATCTCCGGCAGCGGTTCGCTCGCGTTCTCCGATTCCGGGAATGCCTCGATCACGGTGACGAAGGGAAGCCATGAGATATCGGCACGCCTCGACAATTCCTTCCCGCTCCCTGTCGTAACCGCTGAGGGGGCCAAGGTGACGGTTTCGGGGGCGATGAGGCCTGCTGGCCTTGTCAAGTCCGGTGACGGCAACCTCACGTTGACGCAGAACAAGGTAGACGCGCTCACACTTTCCGACGGCGTCGTCACGTTCGCTGGCAGTGGCGAGAAGACGGTCTCGAGCCTTTCGCTTGGTGCGGCGTCCAAGAACCGCCAGGTCGGAATCAAGACCGACGTCGCAACGACGGTGAAGGAGTTCTCGCCAACTGCTGGCCTGGTCGTCAAGGCTGGCGGACAGCCGCTTGTGATCGAATCCAAGTGGGTGGACTTCGCCCCGGCGGAAGGTCCCTCTGGCAACAACGCCTACTCGACGGACTACACCTTCAGCGAGACGGGTGGCGTCACCCAGGCCGGTGCGGCGGTCGTCGTTACCGAGGGCAACCTCACCTTGCGCGGCACGGCGGCTTCGCCGGCAAACGCGATGTTCGCCACTGTGCACAACGTCATGGTCGGCGTCCGGAACAAGGACTGCTCGGTTGATCCGTCATTCACGCTCGACGGCGCGCGGCTCCACGCCGACAAGCATACGCGCATAGGCGCGGCGTACGACAAGGACGGCGCCGGGTGGCAGACGGCGTCGATAACCATCGACAATGGCTCCTATGCACGCTTCGACACGATGCATATCGGCGGCGACATCGGCAACGTCGATCTCGACAACCCGCCGCATGTCTACATCACCGTCGACCACGCGAGCCGCATCTCGGCATGGTATTCGTTCAACATCAATAATTCCGGTCGTAGCGACAGGCTCCCGAAGATGCTTGTGAATATGCTTGTCGACCACGGATCGGAGCTTGTCGACTATACCGGCAACAACGGCGTGTTGATCAAGGCTCCCGGCGTGGATGTGAAGTTTGACAATCATTCAGTCTTCGGACGCCAGACAGCCGATTGGAGCGCGGCCGTGAATCCCGGACGGATCACCTTCGAAGGTGAATCCTTCGACGACCATGTCCGGTTCTACAACGGCTCGCGTTTCCTCTGCTCAAACTTGCTCTACAATGCCACGGCTGACTGGGCCACGAACAATCTCCACTTCGCGGACGGCGAGTGGTTCGCCGGCGATGCAGACTTCGACTTCGCGTTTAAGAACGGACACAGGATCGCGGTTCACGCCGAGGGTGCGGGCCTCAAGCTCAATCCGCCGGAAAACAGGACATGGACGATGCACACGATACTGACTGGAACCGATGTGGTGAAAGGCGGAGAAGGCACGCTTGTCTTCGATGTTGCGAAGTATCTGAACAACAGCACGGATGTGTCGTCGTTGACCGTAAACGCACGGCAGTCTGCGACGCTCGCGATCACCGGGAAGCTCGACGTCAAGGCGGGCCAGGTCGAAATCGCGGACGGCGCGGCCGTTTCTGGCGACTGTGCGCTCGCCGTCGCGTCCGGCGCAACGGTGGACTTGGGCGGCAACGCCGTCTCGTTCACGGCGCTCTCCGGCGCGGGAACCGTCACGAACGGCACGCTTTCGACGACGCTGGAATATGGCGACGGAACGGTGCTGCCGACGCTCAATGGCGTAGACGGTACGCTAACCGTCGACTTCGGTCGTACGGCGGAGAATCCGCTCGACATGGCTGCGGCGAAGGCCGGAATCGTCGTCGCGCACTACACGGGCGACGCACCTGTGAATCTTAAGGTTAGGGCAGTCAACACCGGCATCGCGCGCGCCAGGGCGACTGTTGCATGCGAAAACGGTAACGTTTTGGCGAAGATGACCCAGACCGGATTCCTGGTGTTCATCCGCTGACGGTTAGATGGCAGGAAGACCAAAGCGACCGCGCGGCACATTTGCCGCGCGGTCGCTTCACGATTATTTTTGCGTGTAATTCACGGTGCGGACGGCTTGAATTTGCTATTATTATAACATGAAAACTTTTAAAGGATGCTTGATGGCGGCTGCAGTCTGCGCAGGTGCTCTTTCGGCCTATGCGGACGCGGTTATTGGCCGTTTCCAGACTGGTTCCTCCGTCGCGACAATGAGCCGCGAGTCCTCCGGCATTATGCGTGCGACCATAGAGGCGCCGAAGGCAATCGGAGTCGCAGGAAAGGACGCCGCGCGGCTGTCGCTCATGTTCGACATCCGCGTGACGCGCGCGGACGGGGATGTCGGGCCGGAATCGCTAAAGCTCGTGCAGGGCGGTGGCGTTAGCATGACAGAACCCGCCGGCGTCGAGGTTTTTCGCGCGGGGTCGCCGGTCTCCGAAGGCGTTGCGCCGATCATGCGGCGCGCGGGCGGATGGATGACGGCATCGTATTCGCTCGCTAAGATGAAGCCGTGCGAGAGCGGAATCGGCACACTCTTCCTCTCGCTCTACAACGACCTTCCCAAGCACGGCATCCCGTGCGGCGTCGCCGTAGAGATTCGCAACGCCCGCATAACTGAGATGAGCGCCGAAGAGCTCGCGCTCGCCGCGGAGAATGAGGCGCGGGAGTCTGACAAGCCGCTGACGGTGTGCAATCCGATCGACCTCGAGTACATGATCCAGCGGCGCAAGCAGCGCAAGGATGGATCGTTCGAATCAGTCATGACGGAGTCAGCGGACCCTTCGCTCGTCGTCTTCAAGGGCGAATACTGGCTCTTCGCATCGCACGGCGACGGATACTGGGTGTCGAAGGACATGGGGAAGTGGGAGTTCATCCCGGTCGACGTCGAGAAGGGCATCCTCTCCGAATTTCGCCGCTACGCACCCGCGACGTGCGTCGTCGGCGATTGGCTGTACCTTACGCATTCGGAGTCTGGCAAGATCATCCGCACGAAAAACCCGCGCGACCTCTCCGCATGGGAGGAGGTGGGGCGTCCGCAGGGCTGGATGGACCCCGGCATGCTCTACGACGACCCCGCGACAGGCGGCGACGGATACGTCTATCTCTACAAGGGCCTATCCCACTTCGAGCCGATTGACGTAATCAAACTGGACCCGAAGGACGGAATGAAGAAGGTCGTTCCCGAGAACTACCACTGCGCGTGGCCGGACCGCAACAACCGCGGCTTCGAGGTTCCAGGCGACGACAGCCTCGGATACGACGGGAAGGACACGCAGGAGGGCGCGTGGCCGGTGAAGTACAACGGACGCTACTACTTGACCTGCGCCGTGCCCGGAACGCAGTACGCCAGCTACTGCGACAACTGCTACGTCGGCGACTCGCCGATTGGTCCGTTCCGTCTCTGCATGAACAGCCCCGCGATCTGGAAGTCCACTGGCTACACGCGTGGCGCGGGACACGGGTGCCTGTTTGAGGATTTGAACGGACACTGGTGGAAGGTCGACACGTGTCGCCTCTACGGCTTTGACCGCCGTCTTGTCCTCGTTCCGGCGATGTTCGACGACAAGGGCGACCTCTACACGAAGGCGGAGCTGAGCGACTGGCCGTTCTTCGTTCCCGGGACGGCGAAGGATCCGTTCAACGCGCCCGGCCCGGGCTGGGGCCTCCTCTCCTGCAACAAACGCGCCGTCGCGTCCTCCAACTCCGGCACGGCTTCCCTTGCGTTCGACGAGGACATGGGGACGTGCTGGGCCGCGGCGAGCGGGAAGCCGGGCGAATGGCTCGCCGTCGACCTCGGCAAGGTGTACGGCGTGAGGTCCGTGCAGGTGAACTTCACGTCGATCGACGCGACGGCCGGCGGACGCGGCGAGGGCTGGGCGTACCGCTATCTCGTCGAATTTTCGCAGAACGGGAAGGACTGGTTCAAGGCGTTCGACCGTTCGGGCGCGAAGACGTTTCGCCAGCACGAGTACGTCGAGTTCGCGAAGCGCGTCGGCGCGAGGTTCGTGCGCGTCACGAACAAGGGCGATTCTCCGGCAGGTTCGCGTTTTGCGATCAACGGACTTCGCGTCTTCGGCGAGGGCGGCGGTGCTGCACCCGATGCGGTGGACATGTCGCGCGTCTTTGCTGACCGCCGCGCGGGCAACAACCGCGCCGCGGGACTCGCCTGGCCGAAGGCGAAGGGTGCGCAGGGGTATATCGTCCGCTATGGCATCGCGCCTGACAAGCTGTACACGCACTACCAGGTGATCGGCTCCGAAAGCGTCGTCGTCAATACTCTCATCCGCGGCGTAGACTACTACGCGACAGTCGACAGCTACAACGAAAGCGGCGTAACGCGCGGAACGAAGACCGTGCGCCTGCCCGCGACGGAGCAGCTTGTCGAAGGCTACGACATGCGCGGGGACAGTCCCTCGCCCGCGATCACAAACCGGGTCGCCGGAGTTGCGGTTCATGAGGCGGAGAAGGCGAAGTTCGCGGGCGAAGGCGTGAAGCACGAGTACGAGGTCCGCGCGTCCGGCGCGAAGGCCGTCTGGGGGCTCGGCGCGAAGGGGACGCGCGTCGACTTCGCGAAGGTCGAGTCGCATAAGTCCGGCGCGGCGACGATGCGCGTCTCCTACGCGACGCCGTTTGACGCGAAGGTCGGCGTTTCGGTCAACGGCGGGAAGGCTGCGGAAGTGAAGCTTCCCGCGACGCGCGGCTGGCCGACGTACATGACGGTCGATCTTCCTGTTGACGGGCTGAAACGTGGCGCGGATAACGCGATCCGCATTGAAGGGCTTGGCGACAGATTCCATCTCGACTACATCCAAGTGCTAAATTGAGGACTTCACATGAAAAAATCGCTTTCGCTTTCGTTTTTGCTTGTCATTGCGGTCGCCGTGTCGGGTGCGGCGTTCGGATGGCAGAAAAAGACTGCGCCGGTCATGACGCAATGGGCGGACGACGTCACGCCGGAGAACGTCCTACCCGAGTATCCGCGTCCGCAGATGGTGCGCTCAGAGTGGATGAACCTGAACGGCGTGTGGGAGTTCGACTGCACGCGCGGCATCACCAACCGCATCCCGGCGGACGAATGGAAGGGCTGCGACCGCGCTGTCTTCGACAAGGTCGAGTTCGGCAGGAAGCTCCCGCGCGAGATTCTCGTGCCGTTTCCGGTAGAGTCGGCGCTCTCCGGCATCATGGAGCGCGCCGAATATCTCAAGTACCGCCGCACCTTCAGTATTCCGAAGGGCTGGCGCGACAACGGCCGTCACGTGCGGCTAAACTTCGACGCCGTTGACTGGAAGTGCGACGTCTATCTCAATGGAAAGCTCCAGGGCGGGCACGAAGGCGGATACGACGCGTTCTCGTTCGACGTGACGAAGGACTTGAAGGACGGCGACAACGAGCTGATCGTCACGGTGTACGATCCGACCGACAACGGCACTCAGCCCGTCGGCAAGCAGCGAAACGAACCGGAGGGATACTGGTACACGCCGAACAGCGGAATCTGGCAGACGGTGTGGCTTGAGCCGGTTGACGAGTTTGCGGCGACTGGCATGAAGCTGATCCCCCATGTGCGCGAGGGCTGGCTCGGCGTGACGGTCAAGGCTTCGGAGAAGCTGCAGGAGGTCGAGCTTGAGGCTCTCGACGGCGGGAAGACGGTGGCGAAGGCGAAGGGCTACGTGAACAGTGAGATCCGTCTCGATATGCCGAAGGACATGAAGCTCTGGAGCCCCGACTCGCCGTTCCTCTACGACCTCAAGGTAAAGATGACTCGTCGCTACAGGGTGGTGGATGAGTTCACGAGCTATTTCGGAATGCGCGAACTCGGCAAGAAGATTATCGACGGCGTGATGCGTCCGACGATCAACGGCGAGTTCGTGTTCCAGAACGGCACGCTCGACCAGGGGTACTGGCCGGACGGAAACCTGCGCGCCGACGCGCTCAAGAGCGACATCGAGAAGCACAAGCAGCTCGGCTTCAACCTCATCCGGAAGCACATCAAGGTGGAGCCGCAGCGCTGGTTCTACTGGTGCGACAAAATCGGCATGCTCGTGTGGCAGGACATGCCTTCCATGCACACTCACGCAGTCGCGTCGCGTGACGAGAAGAAGCGCAGGGGATTCCGTCCGAACGCCGCAGAGAAGACGCTCTTCGAGGGCGAGCTCAAGGAGATGATCGACGAGCACATCTCGTCTCCGTCAGTCGTCTGCTGGATACTCTTCAACGAGGGGTGGGGCGTCTACGAGAAGGAGGATGTCAAGCGGCTTGCCGACTGGGTGTCTCAGTACGATCCTTCGCGCTGGCTTGACGACTCGACGGGACTCCCGAACGAGCATGCCGCAGGAGACGTGTATGACGTCCACATCTACACGGGCCCCTCGGCCGGCGTCAGCGAGCGGCCGTGCTTCAGCGTGCTCGGCGAGTGGGGCGGAGTGGGCCTGAACGTCAAGGGCCACACCTGGTTCGAGCGCGGCGGGTGGTCGTACGACACCACGAAGGGCAACGCGCAGCTCAACGAACGCTACCTGAAGATGCAGGACGAGCTTCTCAACAACATGTACTTCCCCGGGCTTTCCGCGGCGATGTACACGCAGATATCGGATGTCGAGGGGGAGACGAACGGCATCCTGACCTACGACCGCAAGGTCTGCAAGTTCGACGAAGCGGCGCTAAAGGCGAAGCACGACAGACTCGTCCGCGAGTCGAAGAACCTCAAAAAGGTCACGGATGCGAACGCGGGTGTGAAGATCTCTGCGCCTGTAACGGTCAAGGCTGGCGCTGATGGCGCGTATGTGTTCGCCAAGGCCGACGGCGAGGAGGATTCTTTCCTGACCGCGGCCGTTGCGGAGGCGAGGACCGTCGTTCCCGCCAAGGCGGGCGCAGAGGCGGGCGTAGTGATGCGCCTGACTCAGGAAGGCGGCTATCTCTTCGGCATTAGGGGCGACGGCACGCTGTTCATCCGCGCTGTCGGTTCCGCCTTCGGCGAGAAGGCGCCGTCGGTCGAGAGGAAGACCACTCTCAAGGGCGAGGTTGTCCTCAAGGCCACTGCCTGCGGCAGCATGTTTTCGGTGAGCGTGGGGCGCGAGAGACTTGTCATGAACGACGCTCGCTGTCCCGTCGGGCGCTGCGGCGTGTATGCCATGGGTGCTGACGCAACGTTCATGGAGTTCGGCGTGTCGAATCCGATGCGCCTTATCCGCTGGATGAACGGACCCGTCAAGTACTGGGTGACGCGCGACGAGATGCGCGAGGTCGCAGGTCCGGACGGAAAGAAGGCGAAAATCCCCGAAGTGCGGGCGATCATCGACTGCAACGCGAAGGTGGCTGCAGACGCCTACTGGGAGATCGAAAATGGCCTTGCGGACGGCAAGGGCCTGTCGTTTCGCCACATGGGACATCCTGGCAGCTATCTCGCCATTGACGCCGACGGATTCTGCAACGTGATCGAGGACGACGGAAGCGAGGACTTCGCGAAGCGCGCCACGTGGTACGACAGGCCGGGACACGAGGTGCCTTTGCTCCATTCCTTCGAGTCCTGCGCAGAACGGGGGAAGTTCCTGCGTGCGCGTGGCCGTCTGAAGGTCGATGACCCGAAGTCTGGCGGATTCCGCCTGGACTCGACGTTCGAGATACTCGACTGATTCTTTGTGCAAATAACAACAACGGAGAAACAACGATGAACAGAATGGCAGTAGCATTGATGGTTGGGTGCTGCGCATTGACGGCGTCGGCGTACGACGTACGCTTCAAGAACATCTACCAGAGCAGGATGGTCCTGCAGGCTGGGATGCCGAACGACGTCGCCGGAAGGTCCGATCCCGGCGCGGCGATAAGCGTGACGGGAGAGGCGGTGAAGCCCGGCAAGGCGCCCCAGATGATCTCGCTGCATGTGAAGGCCGATTCGACAGGGCGCTGGACGGTGACGCTTCCGGCCCTGCCGAAGCGGACAGTCCTGAAGCTGACGTGCTCAGACGGGAAGACGTCGAAGACGATCGAGGATGTCGTCTTCGGGGAGCTCTGGCTGTGCTCCGGGCAGTCGAACATGGAGTGGAACTTCAACGCCAACACGATCCCCGCAGACTATCTCGAAAAGTGCCGCGCGAGCGTCCCCGCGTTCGCCGGAGACATCCGCACCATCGTGACCGAGCGCAACTGCCTCGTGAGCGAATGCGACGAGATCGGCGGAACATGGAACCGCATCGACAAGGGCGACGATCTGCGCTGCGCGGGGTCGCAGTTCGGCTATCTCTTCGCGCAGCTGATTTCCAAGGCGCTCGACACGCCGGTCGGAATCATCGACTCTTCTGTCGGCGGCTCGCGCATCGAGCCGTGGATCCCCGCGTCCGCGTTCAAGGAGACGAACGTGCCGTTCCACACGCAGGACCGCCGCGCGTTCCGCTGGGACACCTACCAGGCCGCGCTTGCGAATTTCGCGAAGGACCGCGAGGACTTCATGTCGCGCCGTTCGAAGTGGCTCTCGGACAATCCGAGCAACGACCTCCGCAACCGCAACCGCGACACGATGCCGCAGCCTCCGATCGACGAACTCGCGCTCGACCACATGCCGGCGAAATTCTTCAACGGCAAGATTTGCGGACTCTTCCCGCTCAAGCCCGCAGGCGTACTCTGGTACCAGGGCTGCTCCAACGAGGGCGAGCCGTACGAATACGGCGAGCTCGCGAAGCTACTCGTGACGTCGTGGCGCAAGTTCTTCCGCACGGAGTTCCCGTTCTACTACGTGGAGCTCGCCGCGATCAACGATCCGCAGAGCGAGCCCGTGCAGAAATGGTCGTGGGGCGGAATCCGCGAGGCGCAGGGCGAAGTGCTTGCGCTGCCCAAGACTGGCGTCGTCACGTCCGCCGACGCGGGCGGATCCGAGAAGCTCGGACTCGGCGACATCCATCCGCCCTGCAAGAAGATGATCGCGGAGCGCGCCGCAAAGCTGGTGCTTGCCGAGGTCTACGGGAAGGGAAGCGCCGTCGCCGCGCGTTCCCCGTACTACTCGGGCGTCTCGAAGGCGGAAGGCGGAAAGTTCCGCGTGAAGATCGCCAATGCCGACGGGCTCCGCCTGATGCCGGGCAAGGATAAGATCGACGGCTTCGCCATCCGCGGCGAAAAGAAGGACGACTGGAAGTGGGCGAACGCCGTGATCGAGGGGGATGAAATCGTCCTCTCCTCGCCCGATGTGCCGAAGCCCGTTGCCGTCCGCTACGGCTGGGCGCGCCGTCCGCGCCTCACGCTCGAAAGCGCGCACGCTCTTCCGCTGCGTCCGTTCTCGACCGACCACGGCTCGACGCTCGACTACGGCAAATAAGGAATGGACCAGCTGTTATGAGACCAGCTATTGTGAAAAAATTCATGTTGACCGCGCTTGGCGCGCTGTCGGCGGCACTTTGCGCCGCAGACATGCCCCGCGCGACGCCGGAGTCGCAGGGCGTCAGCTCGCAGGCGATCATCGACTGGCTCGACGCCTGCAACGCCGAGATGAAATACATGCACGGGTTTGTCGTCGTGCGGCACGGAAAGGTCATCGCCGAGGGCGCGTGGGCGCCGTTCGACCCGCTGACGCGTCCGCACATGCTCTATTCGCACTCCAAGAGCTTTACGTCGACCGCGATCGGATTTCTTGCGGACGAAGGGAAGGTAGACCTGGACGAGCGCATAGCTGACATATTCGCGGACAAGATGCCGACGAATCCACCGCCGGAGCTGCTTGAGGTGCGCGTGCGCGACCTGCTGACCATGAACTTCGGGTCCGACGCGAGCCATGCGCCCAAGTGCAACTTCGCCCTTGCCGACTGGGAGAAGGGCATCCTCTCGCGCCCGATGGAGCGCCGTCCGGGCACGAAGCACCGCTACGACTCCGACGCGACGTACCTCCTTTCGTGCATCGTCGAGAGAAAGAGCGGAATGCGGACGATGGACTACCTCAAGGCCAAGCTGTTCGATCCGCTCGGCATGACAAGCCCCTGGTCGACAGTCTCTCCGTCCGGCACCGCCTGCGGCGGCTGGGGCATGAACATGACGACGCGCGACATCGCGAAGTTCGGGCAGTTCCTGCTCGACGGAGGCGTGTGGGACGGGAAGCAGCTGCTTTCGCGCGACTGGATACGCCTCGCCTCCGCAAAGCACACGGCTTCAGGCGGCGGACCCGACTGGCGGCTCGGCTACGGGTTTCAGTTCTGGCGCTGCCAGCACAACGCCTACCGCGCGGACGGCGCGGCTGGCCAGTTCACGATCGTCATGGAGGATCAGGACGCGGTCGTCTCCCTCAATGCGGCCGAGGGCAACACGCAGAAGGAGCTTGACCTTGTGTGGAAGCATCTCGTCCCCGCGTTCGGAGACCGTCCGCTCCCCGACGACGCGGAGCTTCAGAGCAGGCTCGCGGACAAGTGCGCGAAGCTCGAGATATCCGCGCCGAAGGGAACGGGGCTCGCGGGTTCGGCGCTTCCGGCGGCGTGCAGCTACGGACGCAGCAACCTGATGCCGGAGGGCAAGGGCACGCTGGAGAAGTCTGATTCGGGCTGGACACTCGTGGGCGGCAACCGCCGTCTCGCGATCGGCGACGGAGCCTGGGCGGAGACGACGTGGAAGTTCGACGACGGCAACGTCGAGCCGCTTTTCGCGCTGGTGGGCACGCGCACCGCAATTGCCGCGGGACGCTGGACGAACGAGAAGACCCTCCGCGTGAGCTGGCATCTCCTCGACTGCACGCAGAAGGGCGAGTTCGAGGTCAAGGTGCAGTGACTGCCATCGCGTTGTGACAGTTGCTGAATCGAGGTGAACCGATGAATGGACCTTCAATGAAATTGCTTTCCTTTTGCATAGCATCCATCGGACTGTACGCCGCCGCGCATGCGGGTGCGCCTGCGGCGGCGAGATACGAGGCGGAGGACGCGCGGCTCGCGGGCGGCGCGTCACTCAAGGGGCCGAGCCTGGTTCAGTCCGATATCGCCGCGCAGGCGTCGGACATGAAGTACGTCGAACTTGGGACGCGCGGCGCGAAGCTGGAGTGGAAGGTGCGCGAGAGCGGAGTCGACGGCGTCACGCTGCGCTTCACAATGCCCGATCGGGAGGACGGATGGAAGCAGAGCAATCCGCAGGACGAGACTCCGCAGTACCGCCGCGAGGAAGTCTTCTGCGGCTCGCTCGAGCTGCGCGTGAACGGGAAGAAGCGCAAGGTGCGCCAGTACGGGAAGGTCTCCGAGGCTATTCCGCTCTCCTCCTACTGGATGTGGCAGTACTTCGTCGGTGACCGTCCGGCGGACGAGCCGGGCGGACACGAGATTGCGCGCTTCGCGTTCGACGAAGTGCATTTTGCGATAGACGGCGCGCCGCTTGCAAAGGGCGACGTGCTGTCGCTCGCGAACGGCGACGGGAAGTATCCGTACGGCGTCGATTTCGTTGAGCTCGAGAAAATCCCGGCGCCGATTCCGCAGCCAGAGGGCTCGCTCAGCGTCGCGGACTTCGGCACGGGGCGCGAGGCGATCGACAAGTGCTTCGCCGCCTGCCGCGAGCAGGGGAAGACGATGTACTTCCCTTCGGGCGTGTGGGAGTACTGGACGAAGACAGGCGACAACCGCTGGCTCCTGAACGGCGCATCCAACATGAAGATCACCGGCGCGGGCATGTGGCACACGAACCTGCATTTCCCGGGCTCTAAGCCGTTCGGCGGTGGCGTCGGAGGTGACAGGCTCGCGAAGGGAACGGAGTTCTGCCACATGTACCTCAGCTCGATGCTCCGCTCCCGCTTCAACCAGAACGCGGTCTACAAGGGCATCATGGAGGCGTGGGGCGAGGGGGCGAAGCTCCACCATCTCTGGATCGAGCACTTCGAGTGCGGATTCTGGCTCGGCGACTACCAGTCGCCCGCGAAGCCGACCGTGAAGGCTCATATCCACGACTGCCGCGTACGCAACAACCTGGCGGACGGCATCAACTTCTGCCAGGGAACGTCCGACACTCTTCTCGAAAACTGCAGCTTCCGCGGGAACGGCGACGACGGAATCACGATCCGCAACGTCTCCAAGGACAATCTCGTGAACCTCCAGGAGAAGGACAAGAAGTGCATCGTCTGGGTCAAGGAGCCAGTCTTCTCCTCCTCCGACTCGGCATCCGCTGGCGACGGCGGATGGGACAGGCGCTTCAAGTACGACTGGCGGATCGACCTCAAGGACGGAGCAGCGGCGTCGCACTCCATCGAGAACGGCGGCGACGGGCGGGTCAAGGTCGTAGTGACGCGGCCGCGCGCGGCGTATTCGCCGCGGAAGAGCAGCGCACGGACGGTAGTGATACGCAAGGGCGTTACAAAGCTCTCCAGGCCTCTTGTGCTCGCTTCCGACGAGGAGCTGTTCCTTGAGGAGGGGGCGGTGCTTACGGCCGATGCGGAGTCGAAGGACTTTCCGGTCTGCGGACGCAAGGACTCGCTGGAGCGTCCGCTCACATGGCTCATTACGACCGAACCCGGAGCGACGAACGTCGCCATACGCGGAAGCGGAGTGATCGATGCAAACGGTACCGAGATGTTCCGCCGCGGCATGCTTGTCTCCGCCGTCGTTCCGCACGCATGCGACGGTTTCGTGATGGAGGGAGTGACTGTCGTCGACGGAAACTTCTGGACCGTGACGCCCGTCCGGTCGCGCAATGTGAGGCTGAGGGACGTCGCCGTGCTGAACGACGTCGACGATCTGCGCGAAAACGACGCGTTCGACGTGTGCGAAAGCTCCGACGTGGTAGTCGAGAACTGCCTCGGCGTCTCGCGCGACGACTCGTTCTCGACGAAGACATGGTCCGGGCACCGCGGGCAGGTCGCGGCGAAGTGGCATGGCGGCCCGCTTCCGCTCGAGCGCGTCCTCTTCAAGGGCTGCACGGCGTGGACGAGGTGCGCCGCGTTCAAGGTCGGCGACGGCGTCTCGCAGCCGCAGCGCGACGTGGTGTTCCGCGACTCGCGCGCGTTCGGCTGCCGGCACGCCGTGCGCTACAGCCACGCCAACGGTCTCGCCGAGACGAAGGGCGTAGTGTTCGAGAACATCCGGATTGACTCGTGGGACAACCGCAAGTGGCCCTTCGGATGGCTTGACATAGCGCCTGCCGAAGCCGGCGTTCCCGGAGAGCTTACGCTGCGCAACATCATTGTCCGAGAATGATGGCGCGTCTTGCGTAATATTCACGATTTATTTTGCGCTGTCGTCACGGCACGGGCAAAGTAAAAATTGTATAATAGCATTGTAAATTTGCCTTGCCGTGGTGCACGGCTCGGCGCTCAACGCAAAACGAAAGGTCAGCACATATGAAACGGAGTATGTTGGCGGTAGGTATGTCGCTTCTTGCGGCATGGGCCTTCGCGGCGCTCGACGAAATCGAGCTCAAGGACTGGACGCTTCAGGACGCAACGGTCGTGGAGGCGCAGGCGAAGAAGGAAGGTTGGTTCAAGTACAACTCCGCCTGCCAGACGACCGAGGGCGAGAAGCTGTCGCTGAACGGATACGACGCGAAAGGCTGGTACAAGGCCACAGTTCCTGGGACTGTCCTCACCACGCTTGTCGACAACGGAGTGTATCCAGAGCCCACGTACGGCGAGAACAACCGCCCGGAGATCATCCCCGACGACCTCTGCAGGAAGGACTGGTGGTACCGCACGAAGGTGAGGGTCCCAGACAGCTTCAAGGACAAGACCGTCTGGCTGAACTTCGACGGCATCAACTACCACGCCGAGATATGGGTTAACGGGCGCATCACCGGGCGCATGACGGGCGCGTTCAAGCGTGCGTCGTTCGACCTCGCGAAGAGCGGCGACGCAAAGGCGGGGAAGGACATCTCCATAGCCATCAGGATATCTCCGCAGCCTACGGTCGGCGTGCCGAGCGAGCACACGATGGGCACGACGGGCGGACCGTGCGGAGGCGTCGCGCGCCTTGACGGCCCCACTTTCGGGTGCTGCGTCGGCTGGGACTGGCTCAGCGGAGTCCGCGACCGCGAGGCGGGGCTCTGGCGCAAGGTCACGCTTTCCGCGACGGGCGACGCGAAGATTCTCGATCCTCAGGTCGTGACGGACCTCCCGTCGCTTCCGAAGCTCGACACGGCGACGGTGTGCGTGAACGTTCCGGTCAGGAACCTCTCCGAGAAGCCTCTCGAAGGGACGGTCACCGTTGCGTTTGACGACGTGAAGGTGTCCAAGAAGGTTGCGCTTGGCCCCTCCGAGACGAAGACGGTCGCGTTCGCCCCTGCCGAGTTCGCCGCGCTCAAGGTGAAGAACCCGAAGCTGTGGTGGCCCAACGGACTCGGCGAGCCCGCGCTCCACGACATGAAGATCACACTCGACGCGGCCGGGAAGTCCAGCGACGAGAAGTCCCTCAAGTTCGGCATCCGCAAGTTCGACTACTTCGCCGGGAACAAGCCCGAGTTCGCGCTTGCGGTCAACGGCGTGAGGGTGTTCATGAAGGGCGGCAACTGGGGCCTTGACGAAATGCTCAAGCGCATCCGCCGCGACAGGATCGATGCGCAGGTGAGGCTCCACCGCGAGGAGAACTTCAACATGATCCGCGACTGGGGCGGGATGAGCCAGAGCGAAGAGCTCGCCGATGCTTGCGACAAGTACGGCATCATGCTCTGGGAGGACTTCTGGCAGTTCAACTCGATCGACCCCGTCAACACAGACTTCTACTTCACGCACGTGAAGGACACGATCCTCAGATTCCGCAACCACGCCTCGCTCGTCCTCTGGTGCTCGCGCAACGAGGCGACGCCTCCAAAGTACCTCGACGACGAGATGCGCTTCCTCCTCAAGGACCTCGACCCGACGCGCCACTACCAGGCCAACTCGGGCGGCGGCTACGGCTTCAACTCCGGTGGTCCGTACGACTGGGCTCCGCCCGCGCGCTTCTCGCGCTTCATGGACGATCCGTCCTGGAAGAAGCAGGAGACGTTCAAGACCGAGATCGGCGGCGTGTCGATTCCGACGATCGAGTCCCTCATGTCGATGTTCCCGAAGGAGGACTGGGAGGGCTTCACGGACGCGTGGGGCGAGCACAACATGTGCGCCGGCGGCGGCAGGAAGTATCCGCGCTTCATGGCCACGCGCTATGGCGAGATCAGGAACTTCGCCGACTTCGCCCGCAAGGCGCAGCTCATGAACTACGAGACGCACCGCGCGATCTACGAGGGACGCATCGGCCGCATGTTCGAACCGATGGAGGGTGCGCTCCTGTGGATGAGCATACCGGCGCAGCCGAGCCTCATCTGGCAGTCGTTCACCTACGACCTCGACACGCACGCCACCTACTTCGGCATCAAGAAGGGCTGCGAGCCGCGCCACGTGTTCTTCAACGAGTCGGCCGAGGGCGGAATCGTCCAGGCTGTCAACCACGGCCGCACGCCGTTCGAGGGCAAGGCGAAGTTCTCGGTCTACAACCTCGACGCGTCGCTCGCCGGGACGCAGGAGTTCCCCGTCAAGCTCGGCCCAGCGCAGAAGATGAAGCTCGGCGACGTCAAGTGGCCCGAGAACCTTTCGAAGGTCCACTTCATGAAGGCGGAGCTGTTTGACGCCGCGGGTAAGCTCGTCACGGACAACTTCTACTGGCACAACCGCGCGTGCAATCCCGCGAAGGCGGACGAGCTGCGCGACGACAACAAGATCGTCCGCTACGACGACCTCAAGGACCTCGATACGCTTCCAAAGGTTACGCTCGAGGCGAAGGCAAAGAGCGCGGTCCGCGAGGGCAAGACTCTTGTCGCCGTCGAGCTCAGGAATCCGTCCAAGTCCGTCGCGCTCATGGCGCATCTCCAGCTCCGCGGCATGAAGAGCGGAAAGCGCGTCCTTCCGACGACGTACTCCGACAACTACGTGTCCCTCCTCCCCGGCGAGACGAAGAGAATCGTCGCGCAGTGCGACACCGCGCAGCTCAACGGCGAGCAGCCGTTCGTGACGGTCGATGGATGGAACGTCACCGTCGCGAAGGGCGCGATGGTCGGTCCGAACGAGATCGCCTCGCCTGACGCGAAGGAGTGGGCGCACCAGAAGGGCTTCGGGTTCCTTCCCAAGCCGCTTGTCGCGAAGAAGGTCGTTCGCATCAACTGCGGCGGATACAACCGCGGCAACTTCGAGAAGGACCCGGGCTTCCTCGAGGCGCCTGTCGGGTTCCGCACCGAGCCCATGGTCCTCTCTGAGTGCCCGAACGCCGGTCCGGAGGACATGTACCGCACGGTTCGCTGGGGCGAGTCGGTCTACTCCAACCTCCTCGCCAAGGCCAACGCGCCGTACACGGTCCGTCTCCACTTCGCGGAGAGCGAGAAGTCCAAGTGCGACGGAAAGAACATGATGGACGTCCTCGTAAACGGCGAGCCGATCCTCACGAACTTAGACCCCGGTTTCGCCGGGCTCTACAAGGCCGGCGTCAAGGAGATCAAGCACGTCAAGTCCGACGCGAAGGGCTATGTCAACCTCTCGTTCGTCAAGGGCAAGAAGGTCGGCAACGAGTCGCGCGATCCGCGCATCAACGGATACGAGATCATCCCCGAGTGACATCGGCGAAACTCATTCCGAATGCATAATGCGTCCGCGCGGCACATTTGCCGCGCGGCCGTATTTTTTCAGTCGGCAAAGTGGCGACCTCGTGGAATAACCAAAGCAGAGTATTTTTCAGCATGTGAATCGTATTTTTCTGGCATTACGGGTAAAAGTTGGCTGGCTTCAACCATTTCCCAATCCCGATATTGACGCCGCCAACCATCCAACAAAAATGCCACGAGTCAACCATCCTTCGTGTCGAATCAAAGAACGATTTCGAAACAACAATCCCACATTCGTGATTCTCCAAATCCGACAACGTCGAGCTGCACGGGCTCGGCTCGTCCATCAACTGCCTCGGCCGTCGCGTCACTTCCTTCACCACCCGCAACGCGAAGGGGATTGCGAAGTTGCGGGCAATGTTGCCATGAGCGCAGACGACGGCGAGAAACGCAAACCCTTGTAAAATGGGCCTTTCGTGGGGTTCCCAGGCCTATGATGAGACGCCGTTGCGATATTCGCGCATGGAGATGCCGAAGTGCCTCTTGAATACTGCCTTCGGCGGGGTCGGGTTTTTCCATCCGCAGGCTGCGGTGATCTCGGATATCGGGTCTTTCGTCTGCCGTAGCCGACGCTTCACCTCCTCGAGCCGGATCCGCAGCATCGCCTCGTAGACACTTTCGTTCTGAAGTTCGCGGAATCGCATTTCAAGGAGTGAACGCGAAACCTTGAACCTGCGGGCGACGTCTTCGACCCCGATCCCTTTCATGGCTTCGTGTGCAATGTACGCAAGCACCTTCTGCACGAGTTTTCCCGCAACCGACTGCGCAACAGTTGACTCCCGGTGGACTATGGTGCGGATGCCGACTTTCCTCAGACGTTTCTCTGCGGGAATCGAGCCACCTGACATCATCTTTTCCAAGAGCTCCCCCGCGAGTCGCCCCTCGCCGATGAAGTCTGGCTGGATGCTGGAAAGCTTGGGCTCGGCGTTTTCGCAAAGGATCGGGTCGTTGTTCACGCCGAGGATCCCGATCTCGGCCGGAATCTTGATGCCGATTTCGTTGCACACGTCAACAACTTCAAAGGCTCGGTCGTCGCATGCCGCGAGAATGCCGCAGGGCTTGGGAAGACCCTGGAGCCACTTTATCAGTGTATGTTTGTCCTCGACCTTGTCCTTGTAGTGCGTGATGTCGAACATGCGCCCGATGAAGCCGGCATTTTCGAGCACGTCGCGGAATGCTGTGCCGCGCTCGCGGCTCCAGTCGTCGTCCGTGCGGTAGCCGGCGTAGCCGTAGCTTTTGTAGACGCCCTGTCTGAGAAGGGCGTGCGCTGCCTCGCGTCCGATAGCCTGCGAATCGCTCTTTACGAAGGCGATGTTTTTTGTCCGTTTCTCGATGCCGCCTCCTGACACGTTCATCACGACAGTGGGAATGTCCGTCCCAGCGAGAACGCCAAGCGCGTCCTCCGTTCCGGGAATCCCCACGATGAAGCCGTCGGCCTTGCGTTCTAGTTCGTGCTGTACGGTCTCTGCAGAGAATTCGTGTCTTGTTCTGTAGATGACGAGCTGCCAGCGGTGCCCCGCGCTCAGGTGCTCGAATACGCCGTTCAGCTTGTCCTGTCCGGCGATGCCGGCCATCCTGAGCGCGACCACCACGCGCCGTGGCGTGCCCGTCGAGGTGTATTCCTTTGCCTTGCGATTGTAAGCCATGCTCGGTATTATAGCAAAATTTCATGCGGACACTGTAACGTGTTGGCGAAAAGATGGTGTTGTTTTGGCGTAAAAGAGATTCTGCTGGCAGCGGATATTTGGTAGAATATGTGTCGTGAAGCAGAGCTCAAGAGTTTCGATCCGCTACCTCCTCGCCATTGCCGGCCTGGGCGGGCTTCTATACGGCGTTGACTTCGGTGTTATCGCCGCAGCCTCGCCGTACATCAAGGCACTCCGGCTTTTCACGGACGCGGAGTTGAGCTGGATCGTCGGAGCCGTGCTCTTTGGCGGAATCGTCTCGTCTTTGACTGCCGGAATGCTCGCCGAACGCTTTGGCAGAAAGCGCATGATCATTGCGTCCGCCGGGCTTTTTCTCGTGGCGATCCCTGTCGTCTGCCTTTCCGGCCATTCGCTCGCCGCGATGCTCGTCGGACGCGTCCTGCAAGGCATGAGCGCGGGCTACATGAGCGTCGTGATGCCGATGTATCTCACCGAAACGCTTCCAGCTGAAATGCGCGGACGCGGCACCGGCGTCTTCCAGTTCTGCCTTGGCCTGGGGCTTGTTGCGGCGGCGGCGACGGGGTATCTCGTCGCCCGGCTCTACGGCGCGGCAGATGCGCCGGCGGACGTCGTCTCCGCTGCGGCGAAGTCGGCGGCGTGGAAAGTCAACTTCTGGTGGACGCTCGCGCCGGTCATCGCGCTGTTGCTGGGGGCATTGCGACTTCCCGAAAGCCCGGTGTGGATGCAGAGTGTAAAGTTGAAAGTTGAAAGTGTAAAGTTGAGAGTTGCGGACTCAAAGTCGGAGAATGCGGCGTCCGGCAATCAAACAATCAAACAATCAAACAATCAAACACTTCTTCGGCGCCGCTACGTCGTTCCTTTCCTTCTTGCGGTCGCGGTCTTGACGCTCAACAAGACGACGGGCATGAGCTCCGTCACGAGCTATTCGGTGATGATTTTCCAGAAGGCCGGGTTCGCGGGGGCGCTTGGAAATGTCGGCGACTTCGCGATAAAGCTTACCAACCTTGTTGTTACGTTTGTCGCGGCAGCGCTCATCGACCGCGTGGGCCGCACTCGACTGCTCAAGATCGGCACCGCCGGAATGACAGTCGGCCTCGCCGCGATCGGAGGGGTGCTGCTCGCGATAGAGCGGTTCGGGCTCGAGCCCTCGGCGACGACGGGGCTCGTCTGCCTTGCCGCGTTTTTCGTCATGCAGGTTTTCTACGCGCTTGGTCCCGGCATCTGCGTGTGGCTCGTCCTTTCAGAGCTTATGCCCACGCGCATTCGCGCGAACGGCATGGCCATTGCGCTTTTCATGAACCAATTCGTGGCGTGGGGGCTTGCCTCGTCGTTTCTCCCGTGGGTCAACGCATGGGGATGGGCGTCAATGTTCTTCTTCTTTGCCGCGAACGGAATACTCTACTTCATCGTCTCGCTCTTTATACCCGAAACGAAGGGCAAGTCGCTGGAGGAACTGGAGCGTCTTTTTGAAAGGAAGAAACCATGATAACACAGACATCGATAAGCTACTACGGGCTCAACTACGTAGAACATGCCGAGGCGGACTTCAAGGAAATGAAGGCGCACGGCGTCACCCAGGTCATCCTCGCCGTCACCGAGTTTGACTTCGACTTCTGGCGGCCGAACATCCCCGCCATCGTCGACAAGGCGCACGAGCTTGGACTTCGCGTTCTAATCGACCCGTGGGGCAACGGCAAGTACTTTGGCGGCGAGCAGGTCTCGAAGTTCTTGCAGGACAACGTCGAGAACCGCCAGGTCTCCGCGCTCACGGGCGAGAAGCTCCCCTACGCGTGCTTCAACACGAACAGCTACCGCGACTACTTCAAGAACTTCTGCACGACGCTCGCCCGCGAAGCGAAGCCCGATGGCTTTTTCTGGGACGAGCCGCACTACGCCTTCCCGAAGGGCATCGCCTCCATCACCGGCGGAGTCGCCGACGACTGGACGTGCTACTGTCCCGTATGCCGCAAGCGCTTCGAGGACTACTACGGCTACCCGATGCCTCGCTACATGACGAACGACGTCAAGCAGTTCCGCTGGCGCGAGGCGCTCGTAGTCCTCTCCGAGACCTCGAAGGCCCTGAAGGAGATCGACCCGAAGCTCGAGATCACCTGCTGCGTCCACGCGACGCAGAACGGCTACTACGTGAGCGAGTACCGCGGCTACGACAACTGGGACATGGTTGGCGCGTGCCCGTACTTCGACGTCTTCTCGACGACGATCATCAACTGGGCGCTTCCCGAGGACTTCTTCCGCGATATCACCGAGCGCACGGTCGCGATTGCGAAGAAGTACGGCAAGAAGTCCGAGCGCTGGTTCATGGGCTACTACAAGCAGCCGAAGGACTGGTCGCAGGTGGCGAAGTGGGTGGACATCGCCGAGGCGGCCGGTGTCGACCGTATTGCCGCCTGGACGTATCGCGGCGGCTACGGCACCGTCGTCGGCGCACCGGACGCCTTGAAGCTCTGGGACACGATCGGCGAGAACTACAGGAGGGTGCTCGGCAAGTGAGCGAATACATAAAGAACATCGTCGATGTTCTGATGCGGATAGAAGCGGAAGAGACGAACGCGCTTTCTTCCGCTTCGGACGCGGTTGCAGAGGTGATATGCCGCGACGGACTCGTTCACGTCTTCGGATGCGGACACTCCCACCTCGCCGCGCTCGACACGTTCTATCGCGCGGGCGGGCTCGCGTGCGTCTCGCCGCTTCTGGACGAGGACTTGATGCTCCACGACGGCGCGGCGAAGTCGAGCCGAATGGAGAAGATGCCGGGAATCGCCGCCGAGGTCTACCGTCGCCACGATGTGAAGGCGGGCGACCTCTTCGTCGTCATCTCCGCGAGCGGCAAGAACGCCGCGCCCGTGGAGATGCTGCGCGCGGCGAAGGCCGATGGCGTCAAGACGGTGGCGATTTCCTCGGCGGCCTACCGTGCGCACGGCGCCGTGCTGCTGGACGAGGCGGACATCCCGATCGACTGCAAGGTGCCGCATGGCGACGCGGTGATCGAGGTGGGTGCTACGAAAATGGGCGGGCTTTCCACCTACGCCTCGCTCTTCATCCTCAACTCGATCCTCATCGAAGGGGCGAAGAAGGCGCTGGCGCGCGGCGTGACGCCGCCGATCTACGTGAGCGGCAACGTGGAAGGCGGCGCGGCGCGGAACGTCGTTCTGGAGGCGCGCTACTTTGGAAGGATCAAGAGGCTATGAGCTGTGTTGCCGTCATCGGGCTCGTCGGCAAGTCGATGTTCTTCGACGTTCCCCGTTTCCACAAGGGCGGCGAGACGATCGCCGCGCACAGCTACTACGAGGAGTGGGGTGGAAAGGGCTTTAACCAGGCGGTCGCGGCGGCGCGGCAGGACGCATCCGTGTCGTTCCTTGGCGCGGTCTCTTCGTCTGACGTGAAGCCGTTGAAGGAATTCTGCTCGAAGGAGGGCGTTCGCGCGGTGCTTGCGGCGAAGAAGAATGCGACGGCCTCCGCCGCGATCCTGACCGACGGCACCGGCGAGACGCGCGTCACGGTGTATGCTGGTGCAGAGCTGGCACCTAAGGACGTCGACGGATTCGCCGAGGTGATTGCCACGGCGGACATCCTTCTTCTCAACAACGAAGTTCCCGAGACGGTGAATCTCCGCGCGTCGGAAATCGCCGAAGCGCGCGGCGTCAAGATTGTATTCAACCCCGCGCCGGCGCGTCCGCTGCCGGAGGCGTTGAAGAGGCGCGTGTCTCTTTGGACGCCCAACGAGTTTGAGGAGCGCGCGCTCGGCGATGTGCCGGGCGAAGTCGTGACGACGCTCGGCGCGAAGGGCTGCCGCATCCGCTCGACGGGCGAGGTGATTCCCGCGCCGCGGGTTCGGGCCGTTGACTCCACCGGCGCGGGCGACACGTTCACCGCCGTCCTGGCCGTGCGCCTCGCGGAGGGCGCGCCGCTCCATGACGCGTGCGCCGCCGCGTGCGCCGCGGCCGCTGAGTCCGTGGCGGTTCGCCACGTCATGCCGTCCATTCCGCGGCGCGCCGTTTCGCGTTTGTTGAAATGATAATGTTATTTTGGCGGATAAAATATTCATTGCCGAGGCGCGAAATGCTATAATTCAGATATAACAAAAAACCACTTAGGAGACTGTCATGATCAACGACTTTGGATATATCGAGAAGGCGATCGCCAACATCAAGGAGGTTGCCGAGAAGCAGGAGCAAAACATCAAGGCCGCCGCGAAGCTGATGGCGGACGCCATTGCGGACGACAAGCTCATCAACGTCTATGCGGGCGGCGGGCACACCACGCTTGCGATGGGCGAGATGTTCTTCCGCGCCGGCGGGCTCGCCAACATCAACCCGCTTATGGAGACGGCGCTCTCCGTCTTCAACCAGGCGCTCAAGTACCTTGAGCTGGAGCGCACCGTCAACTTCGGCGCGTCCATCGTCAAGTACTACGGCATCAAGGAGGGTGATGTGGTGATCTTCTTCCACAACATCGGCATCAACCCCGCCACGATCGACGCGGCCGAGGAGTGCAAGAAGCGCGGCGCGAAGATCATCGCCGTCGCCTCCTCGTACTGGCAGAACGAGATGCCCAAGGACCACTTCATCCGCCACCCGAACGGCAAGAACCTCTTCGACTACGCGGACGTGTGCATCGACGACTACAACCCCGTCGGCGACGCGGTGGTGACGGTTCCCGGCATGACGACGCCCATCGGCCCCGTCTCGAACGTCGTGGACTTCACGATTGCGCATCTCCTCGAGATCGAGACGTGCCGCCAGTGCGTCGAGCGTGGCATCGTGCCGCCCGTGTGGAACTCGGCCAACGCGCCGGGCGGCGACGAGAAGAACGCCGCCTACCTCGCCAAGTACAGGCCGCTCGTGAAATGTCTTTGATCGTTGAAAAGTTGAAAGGTTGAAAAGTTAAAATGAACATGAAAAAGATGAACAAGGGGCTCGACTTCCTGCGCGGCAAATACGGCGCGGCGAAGGGCGAGATAACAGTCAAGGACGGACACTGCTTCGTCGGTTCGACGCCGCTTCTGCCGGGCAGGATGGAGCGCAAGATCGTCGAACTGAAGAAGATGACCGAGAACGGCACGCTCGAGGGCGTCTCCACGCTCCGCTTCTCGAGCTTTGCGCCGAAGGGCGCAGACCTCGAGGCGATGCTGGCGAAGGAGCTTGACCTCGCCGCGTACCTGGGCGCGTCCGATGTCGTGCGCGTGATGGCCGCCGCGAGCGGCGCGGCGATCAACGTGCTCGCCAAGCTCGCCAACGACGTGAACGTGTCGGTCGAGATCGGCGCGGGGCTGCCGAAGGGCGCCGAGCCGTACGACCGCCACGAGATCATCGCCAAGCGCGGCGTCGCCTGCGACCAGACGGTCGACACGCACACCAAGCACGAGTCGATCCGCTGCTGGGGCGCGGACGGCATGGAGGAGTTCACCGACGTGGACACCGAGCTCTTCGGCCTTTCCTATGACGAGATATGGAACGTCCGCGCGGCGTTCGCGCTCCTCCAGAAGCGCGCCGACGCGAAGGTCTGGAAGGCCGCGTGGGCGAAGGCGACGAAGGCCGCGAAGCTCGCGTTCGCGGCGGACAAGTCGAAGGCCGCCAAGACGATAGCCGTCAAGAAGGGCCTCGACACCAACCAGTCGATAAAGGTCGCAGAGGTCAGGTAAAACGAAAAACCGTGTAGAACATGTAGAACGTGCAGAAGGTCTACATGATCTACACGTTCTACACGGCTAAAAATAACAAAGGAATTTATAGATGAAGCCAGTAAAGATCGCAATGATGGGAATGACGCACGGTCATACCCGCAAGTACTACCAGACGCTTCTCGACAACCAGAAGCTCGACTGGGTCGCCTCGTGCGCCCAGGATGTGGATGCGAAGAAGACGTACGAACTCTACAAGACGGGCGTTCCCTGCTACCTCGACCCTGAGGAGATGTACAAAAAGCATCCCGACATCGAGGCCGTGGTGATAGCCTCCGCGAACGACCGCCACTTCGAGCAGGTGAAGTGGTGCGCCGAGAAGGGCATCCATATCCTCTCGATGAAGATACCGACTTTCGACATGAAGGAGTACGACGAGATGATCGCCCTCTGCGACAAGGCGGGCGTCGTCTGCCAGATCGAACTCGAGATGCATTACAACTCGGTTGTCCGCCGCCTCAAGAAGCTCATAGCCGACGGCGCGATCGGCAAGATAAAATCCTTTCAGGCCACCAACATCACGCTTTCGCCGGTGTGGGCGTTCCCGTGGCAGGGCGACCCGAAGGCGAGCTTCGGCAGCGTCGTTCCGCTCAAGGCCGGCGACCCGCGCTTCCGCGGCGGCGCCCTCTGCGACCATCCGCACATCTTCGATTTGATTCGCCACTTGACCGGCAGCAGCTTCGACTACATCTACGCTGAAGTCGCCCCGAACCTGCGTGACGGTCTCAAGGTCGAGGATATGCTCATGGCGGTCGGCAAGATGAAGGACGGCACATCGTTCCTGTTCGACCCGTCTTGGAGTCGCCTGGAGGAGAAACTGAAAGTTCCCGGCCCGGGCTGGGAGCGCTTCCCGAAGCGCATGGAGGTGAACGTCACCATTACGGGCGAGAAGGGCATGATCTCCTGCGACTGCTTCGGCCCGAACGTCTACCACAACGGTGCGCCGAACGACCGCTACACCGTCCAGTACACCTACTTCGACGAGTGGATTGGGCTCATCGACGAGTTCGTCGCCTGCATCCGCGAGCACAAGACGCCGCTTATCAACCTCAAGTGGCACAAGGAGACGATCCAGGCCATGCTGGGTTGCTACGAGTCCATCCAATCTGGTAAAATAGCCAAGGTCGGAGGTAAATGAAATGAAGCTGCATAGCCGTATCGTCGCTTTCCTGACGCTCATGTCCTTTGCGTCCATCGCGGGGCAGACGTTCCAGATGGACCAAAAGGCCTACGTGCCGTTCGACGCATCGACGACCGTGGTGGTGGAGTGTCCCGACTCCGCCGCCGCTCCGTGGCTCGCGTCGCACCTGAAGGAGTGGTACGGCGACTACGCGCCGAAGGTCGCCGCCGGCGTGACCGGCCTGGCGGCGGAAGGCGACGAAGGCTATGCGGCGAATGTCGACGCAAACGGCGTGAAAATCAGGGCCAACGCGCTTGCTGGCGTCAAGTGGGCGAGCTACACCCTGCGCCAGCTCGCCATCGCGAAGCGCGGCACCATGAAGACGGAAGGGATGATCCTCCCGACGCTTTCCATAACGGACAGCCCGCACCTCGCGTTCCGCGCCGTGCACCTCTGCTGGTTCCCCGAAACGCGCCCGCAGCAGATCGAGCGCGCGATACGCCTTGCCGCGCTGCTCAAGTTCAACTACGCGATTGTCGAGCCCTGGGGAACCTACAAAAGCGAGAAGCATCCGTGGCGCTGCTGGCCAAACGCGCCGATGACGAAGGCCGAGACGAGCCGCCTTGTCGCGCTCGGGAAGGATCTTGGCATCACGCTCATTCCGCAGATAAACTGCTACGGGCACGCCTCGTTCTCGCGCGGCGGCGGTTCACTCAAGCACAGCGCGCTCGACATGCACCCGGAGTATGCGCCGCTCTTCGAGCCCAGCGGCTGGAACTGGTGTCTCTCCAACCCCGAGACGCAGCGTGTTCTCCGCGAGTTGATTGCCGAGATGCACGAGAACTTCGGCAACCCGCCTTTCTTCCACATCGGCTGCGACGAGGCCGAGCCGCAGACCTGCCCCGAATGCACCAAGACGCCAAACGTGGAACTCGTGTGCCGCCACATCGCGGGCCTTTCGGAGTTCGTGAAGTCGCGCGGTGCACGGGCGATGATCTGGCACGACATGTTCCTCGACAAGAAGGACCCGCGCTGGAAGGATTTCGTGAAGAACGGCAACGCGGAATACGTCGAGGGGCTCGCTACGCTTCCCAAGGACATCATCATCTGCGACTGGCAGTATTCCTACGGCGACATGAAGGAGAGGCGCGAAGAGTGGCCGACGATTTCGTTTTTCGCCGAGAAGGGGTTCAGCGTCGCGGGCTGCCCGTGGATGAACTACAACGCCATGAAGCCGATGGCGGACTACATCGTGAAGACCCCGGGTGGCTTCGGCTTCATTGAGACCACCTGGCATCGTCTGCGCGGCAAGGAGTGGCGGCTGATGTACATGCGCGCCGCGGACGCGGCCTGGGGCTCGTCCGTCTCGCACGACGTGTCGTTCCAGCGTTCGCTCCGGATGGTCGACGGCGACATGAAGGTCACGGATTATCTCGATACCGGCTATTTGAACACGCAGGTTCCGTCGGAGTATTCGGGGAACTGACATTGCGTCCGTGAAGAAAATCCTGTTAGTCTATACCGGTGGAACGATAGGGATGGTTCCCACCGCGAACGGCTACAGCCCGCGTCCGGGCGTCTTCCGCGACGCCCTCGACGCGATACACGAGCTGCACTGCGCCGGAATGCCGGGATGGGATTTTCTTGAGATGGAGCCTATACTTGACTCGTCCGACATGGCCGTGGACGAGTGGAACAAGATAGGCTCGGTCATCGCGGAAAACTACGCGCGGTATGACGGTTTCGTCGTCATGCACGGAACGGACACGATGGCCTATACCGCGTCCGCGCTCTCCTTCATGCTGGAGAATCTTGCGAAGCCCGTCGTACTGACGGGTTCGCAGATTCCGCTCTGCGAGTTGCGCAGCGACGGACTCGACAACCTCGTCACGTCCATGCTCATCGCCGCCGAGGGAAGGGCGAACGAGGTGTGTCTCTATTTCGGCGGACGACTCCTGCGCGGGAACCGGGCGATCAAGTATTCTGCGGACGGCATGATCGCGTTTGCGTCGCCGAACTATCCGCCGATCGCCGAGGCGGGCATTGCAATCCGCTATGCAGACGCCTTGCTGCGTCCGTGTCCTGCGGATCCGTTCCGGCTGCAGCCGCTCAAAAATGTTCCAATCGGCGTGATCAAGGTGTTCCCCGGAATCCAGTTCGAGCTTTTCGAGCAGATCATGACGGAATCCCTGCGCGGCATCGTGCTGGAGACGTTTGGTGCGGGGAACATACCGTCTGCACACGGCAATCTGCTGCCGATTGTCGAACGGGCCGTCCGCAGCGGTACGGTCGTGACGGTCTGCTCCCAGTGTCCCCAGGGGACCGTCTCGCTCGGCACTTACGCGACGAGCCATGCTCTCAAGCGCGCCGGGGCGGTCAGCGGACACGACCTCACGACCGAAGCCGCCGTGGCGAAGCTCTACTACCTCTTCAGCAAGGGGCTTTGCTGCGATGAGATCAAATCTGCGATGGAGCGCAATGTCTGCGGCGAACTTTCGCAACCGGAGAGGATCTCCGGCCAATTGAGCCAATGGTAGGTGTTTGGAGATCGGTTGGCGTCGAGCGCCGGAGGACGGCCGCCACTTTTGCCGCATTGACGTTCGCGTCGATTCTGCTTGCGGGCGGTTTTGTGTTCGGCTCGCTGGACTAAGGCTGCGCATTGGCGGAATGATGATTTATTCT
This sequence comes from uncultured bacterium, assembly GCA_902801025.1. GTDB lineage: Bacteria > Verrucomicrobiota > Kiritimatiellia > RFP12 > UBA1067 > UBA1067. The sequence continues at coordinate 77,140 of CADCGZ010000004.1, forward strand.
TGGCGGAATGAGAATTTACGGCAAAATGTGGAAATGGTATAATGTTGATACGTTCTTACAAGATGAAAGGCTTTACCATGAAGTACTACAATAGCAAACGTTTTCTTTTGCGTATTGCGGATGGATTCGGGAGGGCCGTGCTTGTCGCGGCCGGTGTCTTTACGGTCGGCGCGGTCCTAACGGCAAGCGCGGCGGATGATTGGACCGACGCGAACAACGTCACCTACACCGCGCTCAAGTCCATCAAGGGCAATGGCGACGGCCAAGGATATCTCGTCACCGACATTGTGCCGAATTGCACAAATATCGTGATGATGAAGTTCAAGCCGGTGTCCGCTTCCAGTGCGTTGTTCTGTGCCCGTGACAAGGACGCTAAAAAGCAGTTCGCATGCTATCATTCGTATTCTTCCTCGAAAAACTCCATTCGAATCGACCGTGACACGAGTCAGCAGACCAGCACTTCGACAGTTTCAACATCCTCTGACTATCTATTTGTAGCCGATTACGGCAGGAAAACCGCCACGATAGTACAGTCCGGTTTAAACACCGACTTGTTTGGAAAGGCCCTTGGAGGCAACGACACATATGATGTCGGCTCGCCTCTTGTCTTTTTCGCGATGCACAAAAACTGTAGCGGGTACGGTAACTATGGTCGCGACTACATCTACTATTTCGAACTTTACGATTCCAACACAAACTTGACTCACTGCCTTTTGCCCGCGATGTGCAACTCCGACAGTGTTTACGGTTTTTACGACACGCGGACGGGGACTTTCCACCCGCAGTCCTCCGGCAGCGCGTTTACACCTGTAGCAAGAACGGTGACCGTCACGGGCACTTGCAAGAAGTGGATTGGGCGCGGCGCTGACAACAAGATGTCCACGGACGCGAACTGGGAGGGCGGCGTCGCGCCCGGCGATGGCGACAACCTCGACTTCACCCTCGCCCCGCCGCTCGCCGAAATCAACGCGGACATCACCGGCGTCACGTTCGGCAAGCTGTGGATCGACGATGGCGACATCCCAACATTCACCGGCTCGCTGACCGTAAGTGGCTGCAATAATCGCGCGAAGGTAGCCGGCAACACATCCGTGGTCTTTCTCGCTGGAAACTACACATGGCGCGGCACAGAGACGAACTGGGGCGATGCGGACGCTTGGACGTTAGACAATGCGGCTGCGACCTGGGCGGACAACAACAACGCCATCTTCAATACTGCGGACGCCACGGCCACGCTCACCGCAGACGCCGAGGCGAACTCGCTCGCGTTCAACCAGAACGCGACAGTTGCCGGCTCGGCGACGCTTACCGTCCCGACTGTCTCGGTTGCCGCAGATGTCTCCGCCACGATCTCCGCGCCCACGGCTGGTGCGCTTGCGAAGATTGGCGCGGGAACTCTAACACTCACCGAGAACCGCACTGATGCGGCTACGACGCTCTCTGAAGGAACGCTCGCGCTCACCGGCACGGCCTCCTTGGACTGGTCTAAGTTCACGTTCGGCACCGACCCCGCCAAGCCCGTCAGGCTCGACTTCGGCCCTGAGGCGACGGTGTCCGGCATCGCTGCTTCAGCTACGTGGAATGTAGGCGATTGCGCGTCCATTACGTCAGTCCTGTTCAAGGCCGGCGGAAACTGGGCGAACAAACATTTCACCGTCGGCCGAGCGTCCGGCGCCGTTACGACATTTATCAACGCGGGTGGGGACATGATGGCAGAGTCCTATTTCATGATAGGGCATGACGGCGCATCTGCTTCGACAGTGGTTGTGAGCGGCGGCACGGTAGGCAGCACTTCTTCCTCGTCGTTGCATGTGATTGTCGGTACCGCAAGCGAAGGAACACTCGTCGTGACGAACAGCGGCGTGTTTTCGGCAAAGCTGTCGCTGAGTGTCGCCCATAACGCCAACGGAACGGTAAATGTCTCTGATGGCGGATTTGTTCATGCGGGTGGCGACATAGTATTCCATTACGGCAACGCAAACGGGCGCGGCGCCATCAATCTCGGGCGCGGCGGCGTAATCGAAGCTGGACGCGCCTATAGCTACCGTTCGGGTTTGGCATCATTCAATTTCGACGGCGGCACGTATAGGCAGATCGGTAACAAGGACTTTTTCGATGCAAATGATACGGGCGGCGCAATCGACGTCACCGTGAGCGAGAACGGCGGCATGCTCGACAACAACGGATTTACCGTCGGTCTGCCGCGTACGATAACGGGCGCGGGCGGAATCACGCTCATTGGCAGCGGCACGACAACCGTTTCCGCCGACCAGTCCTACCTGGGCACGACGACCGTCTCTAACGGCACGACGCTGGCGGTTTCCGGCGGCGTCACTTTTGCGGGGCCGGTTGTGTTCGCGGCGGGTTCGACGTTTGACATCGCCAACTACGACGGCACGACGCCTGTGAGCGCCAGCGCGCTGGCGCTCCCGTCGGAAGGCACTGTAAATCTCAAGCTTAACGGCGGTGCGTTTGGCAAGGGCATCTATGCGATTTGCGCGGCGCAGGGCGTGACGGCGGAAGAAGGCGGGAAGTTCTCGTTCACAACGGAAAACGGAGAAAGCGCCTCGTGGAGAGTCGCGGACGGCACACTTCTTCTCGCCGTCGGCGATATTTCGGGCAACTACTGGACCGGGCGTGGCGGCGACGGGAAGATGTCCACCGCAGCGAACTGGCTGAACGGAGTCCCGGCCGAAGGCGATGACATCGACTTCTCCGTCATATCCGCCGACACCACGATCATTGCCGACGCGGGGCATGGATTCGGAGCTGTCACGATGGGCGACGGAGTGATCACCTTCACGAATGCATTTGCGGCGGCGTCGTTCAGCGACACGTCCAAGGTCGCGGTAGGCGCGGATTCCACCGTCACGATAAACGGCGATCTCGTGTTTTCATGGTCGGATGACATTGCCCACCCCATCTGCAATAACGTTGCGTCGGGCGGCGTGTTCCGCGTCACGGGCTCGATTATCGCGGATTCGGAGAACAGAGGCTACATTGTGCCTTGTCCCAGCTCTATCGCCGGGACAATTGCGGCCGCTGGACTCGTCAACAACAGCAGCAATAGTGATGATGCTTTCCGCCTTGTCAGAGGGACAACAGACTCCAGTGTCAATTGGGAGATTGGCGCGGCAGGCATCAGCGGCACGAAGAGATTTGTCGTCTCCAATGCCATCGGATCGCTTGCGACGATAAAGGCGGCGGCGAACTTCACCGTGTCTGCGACGATTGTCCAGTACAGGTCGCTTACGCTTGACACGGCAGGGTACACAATTACCCTCGGCACCAATACGCCTGTCAAAGCTGGCGGTATTCTTCCCGCCAGCTCGGCAGGATCGACGACAATTGCCGGATCCGGCACGGTCGTCGCGAACTATGACGTGGACGACCTGAGCACCTTAGCAGGTTCCAAGGTCGGGCCGTTTACCGTAGCCAACGGCGCGACGCTCGCGCTCATGTCTGGTTCAGACCTCGGCACGGGGCTCCTGACTGTGGAGGATGGCGGCGCGCTGGAGGTTGGGGAGTCCGGCGAGGTCACGCTTGGCGGCGACTTGGCGCTTGAAGATGGTGCGGTTCTTGCGTTCAACTGGACTGAGCGCGCAGTCGCCCCGCAGCTCGCGCTTTCGAGCGGCAAGACGCTGACGGTGAATGGCGCGGTGAAGGTGAAGATTGCCGAAGGCAGCTTGCGTCCGACAGGCGGCGAGAAGCTGCTCACCACCTGCGGCGGGTTCGACGCTGGGACGGTCACCCTCGCAGAAGATTCGCCGAAGTGGGTGCGCGGCCTTTCGGTCAACGACGGCAACATCGTCCTGGACGTCAAGCCGATGGGCACGGTGATACTGTTCAGGTAATCGCTGTGCCCATGAAGTGACATCCTGCGCTAAAGCAAACGCACCATGAAAGCAATTCGGACACCTGTTTTCGCCACGCTTCTTGCGCTGGCGGCATTTGCGCCTCGCGCCGACGCGGCAGTCGTGTTTTCGGAGGCGACGCTCAGCCAGCACCCTGACTGGGTGGCGTGGTGGAACGAGCAGGGATTCCTCGACGGCATGGACGAATGGGAGGAGAGGATTTCCACCTTCATGTGCGGTTCGGCCGAGCCTGTGAACCTGATGGATGTCTACATCACGCTCGAAAAGGACGGACTTGCCGGAACCGGCGACAACCACATAACAATCGGCAACGACTGGGCGATGGGGCGCGTCGCCGCCAACGATGCGCGCGATGTCAGGGGATGCATTGCCCACGAGCTGACCCATGCCGTCCAGTATCTCGTCGGCCAATACCTCGGCAAGAGGATCAACCTGGAGAACATCATCGTCGTCCACAAGACGGGCGGGACGACGGAGCTCAACCATCTGACCGAGGGCATTGCGGACTGGATTCGGTGGTACAACTTCGAGCCGGACCACTATCGCGATGATCGACGCTACGAGCATTTCTACTGCAAGGGCCGCACGCTGACCGAATATGGCGACGGATGCGAATTCATCGACTACCTTGCTACGACCTACGGCACGGGCATCGTGAGCAACATGTGCCTCTGGTGCGCCAACAACGGAAATACAAGCAATAAGATAGGCAAAATCTGGCCGACGCTCGTTGGCAAGACATACGATGAACTTCTTGCCGAATGGGCGGCGACGCCGACGGTTGCAGATCCGCTCTTCCAGTGGTCTTGCAATGGCACGACTGATGGCATTCGCAGGGCATGGCCAAACGGCGGGTCCGTCAGCTGGCTTGGTATTGACTACGCCAGTTTCAAGTCCGGCTCGGACGAGCTGGAACTTCCGGAAAGCTACTGGTACGGCGGAGAACTGGACGACGGGAACGATATTCTGACGTCCGGCGACTGGACAATCGCTCTTCGCGGCAGGTTCCGCGCGAGCGGCGGCACGACGAACGTCGTGTTCTCCATCGGGAGCAGTTGGGAAGACTGCGATATCTTCGCGCTCGGCGCGTCGAAGGACGAAATCTGCGCGGCGTTGATGTCCAGTTCCGGCTCTGAAAGCGCGCTTTCGCTCACGTCGTCGGCTACGATAAGCGCCGTGCCGTCAAGATACCACACCATCGTTGCGGTGAAGAGCAGCGACGTCGTTTCCGTATATGTTGACGGCGGAGCCTCTCCAACTCTGCAGATAGACGTCGCAGGCAAGTCCTTTTGCGAGTCTTTCGCCATCGGCAACATCAGCGGCGACATCGCTCAGGCGTCGCCGCTTTACTCGACCTCGAATTGGCGGCCGGTGCAGTCTCAAGACGGTTTCCGCTACCAGGACGTGCGGCTTTTCCACCGTGCGCTCGGCGCGGCGGAAGTCGCCCTATACTTCGACGCATTCTCGTCTGCCTACGATGCGTCTCTCGGATGGGTCGAAGAAAATGCGGACACGACGGAGCTTACAGGCAGATGGTCGGGCGGCATCGACTACGAAGCGGACGGACGGGCGCTTCTTCTCGGCGAAAACACCTTCACGCCCTACACGACTTCAACCGGAAACGTCGTGACCGTGGACGTCAAGGCAACGTTTTTCGAGTCGGATGGCGAAGACCCGGTGGAAGCCGGCACACAGGCGGCGATCCGTCTTGGTACGAACGGATGCTTTCAGGTATGGACGAGGAAAAAGTTGGGAGTTGCGAGTGGAGGAGTGGGTGAGCTGGGCTGGGTGGATGTTTCGGCGGATGGTGTGGCGCCGGCCAACGGCGAGGAGTGGAATTTCCGCTTCACGTTCGACTATGGCGCGAATCTATTCTCTGTCGCAGTGATCGCGGACGGACGCAGATACGCGCTTCAGGCGGCGGACGGCGCGAGGACGTTTCCCCTTGCGGCGGCGGGGGATGCGATTTCCAACGTCGCCTTCAAGGGCGAGACGTCATTCACCTCCCTGCTCGGAAAATGCATGGACAAATTGCGCGGCTTGGTGCTGATGGTTTTCTGACGCTTTGCATTTTTGAGGCATGATGATTCCTGCGAACAAAATGGAGCTGATCGTTTCTTTCGCCGCCGCGGCGTTGGCTGTCGGTGCATTTGCAGCCGAGCCGAACAGTTCATGCGGGTCGCAGATGCAGCTTGCAGTCAGCCCGTCCGTCTCGCCGGACGGAAGTTTTTTCGCGTTCGAGTGGAAGGATCGCGTGTGGCTCGCGCCGACGGAGGGCGGAACGGCAGTGCCCTTGGGCGACGGTATGTCGGCGGATACGCGTCCCTTCCTCTCGCCGGACGGGAAGCGCGTGGCGTTCCTTTCCGACCGCTGGGGGACTGTCCAGCTCTTCGAGGCCGATCTCGACGCGAAGCGGCTTGTCGCGACCGGCATGCGCCAGATTACGTTCCACACCGAGGGCCTTTATCCGTGGGGCTACACGCCGGACGGTGCGGACATGATCGCCCTCGCCTACCGCGACGACGCCTCCGAGAGCGCATCCAGCAAGCGGCTTTCGCGCCGTCCGATCCTCGTCTCGATGGGCGGGCGCAGGGCGGAGCGGCTTGTCTTCGACGCGCCTGCTTTTTGTCCGTCGTTCTCGCCGGACGGGAGCAAGGTTCTCTTTTCCTGGAGGATCGAGGAGAACGGGCTCGAGTTCCGCAAGCGCCATTCGTGGTCGAAGTCGTCCGGCTCCGGCGAAATCTGGCTCTATGACAGGGACGGCCGTTCGTTCGCGCCGGTCGTGAAGGGCCGCGACAACTGCACCTCGCCGATATGGACGCCTGACGGAAAGTCGTTCTACCACCTCCGCGATTCGGACGGCGCGAGGAACCTGTATTGCCGTTCCCTTGAGTCGGGCGAAGAACGGCAGATTACGCACTTCACTGACGATCACATATTCTGTCCTTCGCTTTCGCGCGACGGAAGGACGATGGTATTTGCCAAGGGGCTCGACCTGTGGCGCATCGACCCGACGCTCGAGAAGCCCGAGCCGCGGCGCATAGCCCTCAAGCCTGCGCTCTTCGACCCGTCGACGCCGCGCACGGTCCGCCGCAGCTACACGAGCTTCGACAACAACTACGGCGACGGCAACTGCACTTTCCGCGACGGAGGCAGGGAGGTCGCGTTCACGGCCGGCGGCGACGTATGGGTCATGGAGCTCAAGGACGAAAAACGCCGGACCGCCTGCGTCCACGGGTCGACGCGCACCCACGAGCGCGACTGCGCGTTCTCGCCCGACGGGGACACGCTCTACTATCTTTCGGATCTGGGCGACGGCACGGACGTCTGGCGCGTCAGGCGCGCCGACACGAACAAGCTCTGGTCGGCGAACGTCGAGTTCGTCCGCGAGCGCATCGCGTCGGGCGACATTTGCCGCCGGGCGCTTTCAGTCTCGCCGGACGGCCGGCTCCTCGCGTGGCACGACATGACGGGCCGGCTCACTTTCGCCGACACGAACGGGACCGTGCGTTCGGTCTCCTCGGTCGCATCGGGGCGGTGCGAGTCCTACGTCTGGTCTCCGGACGGAAACCATGTCGCGGCGACGCTTTGCGACGGCTACGGAAACGCCGACGTGTGGATCGTTCCGGCGGCGGACGGGAAGCCGTGCAATCTCTCGCGCAACTGCAAGTGGGACGGAACGCCCGCCTGGTCTCCGGATGGGCGCGTCGTCGCGTTTTCCGGCGACCGCGCGGCAACGGGCGACGCCTCGTACATATTCTATGCCTATCTCGACCCTGCCGACGAACACGCCGAGGCGGACGGCGGAGCGGTCCGGAATGCGCCTTGCCGCCCGGACTTCGCCACCCTGCCCGTCCGCGTCCGCGCCACCGGCGTCAAAGGCAGCAGGCTGTTCTTCTCGCCTGACGGCAGGACGCTCTCGTTCGTTCGCGAAGGCAAGATCTCGACGATCAAGATCCCCGGCCGCATGAAGGCCAAGAAGCTTCTCGACAAGAACGCCAGGATCGTCCAATGGCTGAAGGACGGCGGCAAAGACAAGCTGCTTTCGTCGGTTGACAACCGGCCGGCGGTCGGCGACAAGGTGTTTGGGTTCGAAGTGTTTCAGACGACGTGCATCCAGGACTATCAGGAGCTTGCCTTCCTCTCGGCTTGGGCAAATCTGCGCGACGGCTTCTGCGATCCGGACATGCACGGCGCAGACTGGCCGGCGGTACGCGAGAAGTATCGCCTCGCCGCCCGCAACGCGCCGTGCTGGAACGCCTTCGCCCGCGTCGTCAGGATGATGCACGGGGAACTCGACGCCTCCCACCTCGGCTTCACGGCAAACGGCACGGCAAAGAAGCGCTGGGTGGACTTCCCGTGGAAGCGGGGGTGGAAGATCTTCACGCCGCATCTTGGCGTCCGCTTCGACCGGTCGCATGCGGGAGGGGGCTGGCTGGTCAGGGACGTCGTTCCGCGCTCCCCGGCAGACAAGGGGGCGGAAGGACTGCTCGCGGGCGATGTCGTCCTGTCCGTGGACGGACGCGAGGTGTCGCCGGACATGGACTATGCGGAAGTCATGAACGGCCCGTTGCCGCACAAGTACCGTCTCCGCGTCAAGCGCGCCGGGTGCGAAAGCCTGCTTGAGCGCGAGATCGACGCCGTCACGTTCGAGAAGGCGCGGCGGCTTCTTCGCGACGCCGAGATCGAGGCGGCGAGGACGGCGGTCCGCAAGAAAGGCGATTTCGGATATATCGCCGTCGATGCGATGGATTCTGGCAGTGCGGACGCTTTCGCCGACCAGGTGTTCGCAGAGTGCTTCGGCAAGGATGGCCTTGTTGTCGACGTGCGCTACAACACCGGCGGCAGGACGGCAGACCGGCTCATCGACATCCTCTGCGGCAACCGCCATGAGAGAACCCTCTATCGCGGCGCGGAGGAGGAGGGGTATTTTATGGACAGATACGGGCGTCCGGTCATCGCCGGACTTCCCGTCGTGGTGCTTGCGAACGAGCGCAGCGCATCGAACGCAGAGGAGTTCGCCCACGCCATGCAGACGCTTAGGCGCGCAAAGGTCGTCGGACGGGAGACGGCGGGCGACGTCATCGGAACGACAGACGTATTCCTCTTCGACTACGGCGTTGTGCGGCGGCCGCGCGTCGGCACGTTTCTTCCGGATGGAACGTACATGGAGGGCGACGGCGCAAAGCCGGATGTAGAAGTCGACCTGACGCCCGCCGACGTAGCCGCCGGACGCGACCCTCAGCTCGCCGCCGCGCTTGACGTCCTATCGGCAGAAGTATCAGGCCGCACCCAGCCTCCTCCACTCAGGTATGCGCCTTTGGGAGCCGACGGGGTCAGACATGGTTGCCACAGTAAATTACCACAGTAGCGGGAGGTTAAAGGCAATCAAGTTTGGCGCCTGTTGGCTCCCAAACCTGCTTCGCGGTCTTTGGGGCGGCGCGTTGTGGTTAGCGTATTTCTTGGCGAAAAGGTGATGTGATTTTGGCGGATTGGAAATGGACGGGGAAGGACAGATATGATAAACATGGCGTTAAAACAATTTTTTTAGGAGGAACTGCAATGCGGAAACATTTCAATCATTAGCTCTGACACGGATATGTCAGGAAAGGAAGGACAGTTCACCATGAACGTAAAAGATAGAAGCCGCGCTTTTTGCCATGTCTTCGCTTGCGTATTCGCCGCAGGTATGGTCGCGCACGCGGCGTTGCCGGAAGAGGACCCGCAGGTCAACGAGATCAACCGCCTGCCGGCACGCACCTATTCGATGCCGCTCGCGTCCGTGGAGGAGGCGTTCACCGCCGACGAGCCGACCTCGAGGTGGGTGATGTCGCTGAACGGCGCCTGGCGCTTCCACTGGTGCGGCGAGCCCGCGCAGAAGCCGCAGGGGTTTGAGCGCGCCGACTTCGACGACACCGACTGGCAGACGATCGACGTGCCGTCGTGCGTGGAGATGCGTGGCTACGGCGTGCCGCACTACACGAACGCGACGTATCCCTTCAAGAAGGATCCGCCCGTCATCCGCGACTTTGCGACCGGCGCGACGAACTACAATCCCGTCTCCAGCTACAGGCGCACGTTCGTCGTGCCGGCGGACTGGAGGGGGCGGCGCGTGATCATGCGTTTCGACGGCGCGGATTCGGCGGCCTACGTGTGGCTCAACGGCAAGTTCGTGGGCTACTCGGAGGACGCGCGCCTGCCCGCCGAGTTCGACGTGACGGATTGCGTGGTGCCGGCGACCAACGTGCTCTGCGTGCAGGTGCTGCGCTGGTGCGACGGCTCGTACCTGGAGGACCAGGACATGTTCCGCATGTCGGGCCTCTTCCGCGACGTGTCGCTCTTTGCCGTGCCGACGAACGGCGTGAAGGACTTCCGCGTGGAGACGGATCTGGATTCGGTGCGCGTGGAGGTGGAGACGTACGGCGAAGCGCCCGTCACCGCCACGCTCTACGACGCCGACTACCATCGGGTGGCAAATCTCACGCGACAGGCGACGGCCGACAACCGACAGCCAGGACGACTCTCGGCCTTCGACCTCCGACTTGCCGAGCCCCGCCTGTGGTCGGCCGAGGATCCCTACCTCTACACGCTCGTGGTGAAGGCGAGCGAGGACGTGCGCACGTGCAAGGTGGGCCTGCGGAAGGTGGAGATCCGCGGCAACGTGCTTTACTTCAACGGGAAGCCGATGAAGGTGCGCGGCGTGAACCGCCACGAGACCACGCCTGAGGAAGGGCATGTCGTCTCGAAGGAGTCGATGCTCAAGGACATCCTGCTCATGAAGCGGCACAACATCGACGCCGTGCGCACGAGCCATTACCCGAACCACCACACCTGGTACGCGCTCTGCGACCGCTACGGCATCTACGTGATGGCGGAGGCGAACGTGGAGTCGCACGGGATGGGGTTCAAGAAGCAGGGGCTCGGACGGCAGCCGGAGTGGGTGAAGCCGATCGTGGAGCGCAACGCGCGCAACGTGCAGAACTATCGCAACCATCCCTCGGTGTTCTGTTGGTCGCTCGGCAACGAGGCGGGGCCGGGCGAGGCGTTCGAGGAGGCGTACGCGGAGGTGAAGAAGCTCGATCCCTCGCGTCCGGTCCACTACGAGAGCGGCGGACGCGACTACGCGAGCGGCACGGGGCGTCCGTTCTGCGACATCGACTCCATCATGTATCCCACGCCCGACTACGTGCGCGAGCGCGGCGAATGGGGCGAGGGAAAGCGTCCCGAGGCGCCGCTTTTCCGGGGCAGCAAGCTCATCCAGGATGCGCGCCATCCGCACATCGTCTGCGAATACGCCCACGCGATGGGCAACTCGCCGGGCAACTTGAAGGAGTACTGGGAGGCGTTCTGGTCGTCACCCGTCAACTGCGGCGGATTCGTCTGGGACTGGGTGGACCAGGGCATCTGGAAATACACCGACCGCATTCTGCCCGACGGCACGCGCGACCGCTACATCGCCTACGGCGGTGACTTCGACGAACAGCCGAACTCAGGCCCGTTCTGCTGCAACGGCCTCGTCGGCGTGCAGCGCGAGCCTACGCCCAAGCTGATGGAGGTGGCGCACGTGCACCGTCCGCTCGTCGTGACTTCTGCCGACGCCGCCACAGGCGAGGCCGAGCTGTGGAACCGCTGCGCGTTCACGCGGGCGGACGCCTTCGTGGGCGCGTGGGAGCTGCTGGCGGACGGTGTGCGCGTGGACGGCGGCGTGCTCGCGGTACCGCCGGTGGAGCCGCGGACGCGCGGGCGGCTCGCGTTGCCGAAGCCGAAGGTCGAGCTGAAGGCTGGCGTGGAGTATTTCTACAACGTCACGTTCAGCCTGAAGGCGGATACGCCGTGGGCGAAGGCCGGCCACGTGGTGGCGCGGAACCAGATGGGGTATGGGACGGGTGAGATGAAGCGACGAGACGCCGCTTCCCACAGTGGAAGCGTGCCGCCCGCCGTTGCGGAAACGGCCGAGGCCGTGACCGTGAAGTTCGCGGATGGCGAGGCGGTGTTCTCGCGCGCGTCGGGCACGCTCTCGAAGCTCGTGATGGGCGGCAAGCTGCTGTTGCAGGATCGGGCGGGCGTGGTGGCGGGTCCGCGTCTCACCGTGGTGCGCGCGTTTGTGGACAACGACCGGTTCAAGTACGGCAAGGCGGCTTTCGACGGCGGCATGACGCAGCTACGCTACCACGCGAAGCCGTACCGCGTGGCGAAGAACAACGACGGGTCCGTGACCGTGACTGCGCGCGTGACGGTGAACGGCGCGAAGTCGGGCGGGTTCGAGCATGAGGCGGACTGGACGTTCCATCCCGACGGCCGCGTCACGGTGAAGCACGACGTGACGCCGTTTGGTACGCTGCCGAATCTCACGCGCCTGGGCATGACCTGGCGTCTGGAGCCGTCGCTGGAGAACGTGGCGTACTACGGGCGCGGTCCATGGGAGAACTACATCGACCGCAAGGAGGGCAGCCTGTTTGGCCTGTGGAAGACCACGGTGACGGACATGTTTGTGGACTACATGCGTCCGCAGGACAACGGCTATCGGTGCGACGTCCGCTGGGTGTCGCTCACGGACGCGGACGGGAAGGGCGTGCGGTTCAAGGGATCCGATCCGCTCTACGTGCAGGCGATGCGCTACCAGTGGGAAGACCTCTACTTCGCGCGCCATCAGCTGGGCGACGAACGCCGCCGCGCGCCGCTCGTGCCGCATGACACCACGTTCCTCAACCTCGACCTCCGCCAGTGCGGCTTCGGCGACTTCAACCGGAAAGTCCTGCCGCTGGAGAAGTACCGCTTCGACGCGAAGCGCGAAACCTGGTCGGTGGAGGTGGAGAGTGTGGAGCCGACAGTAAGCCGACAGGGTCAGACATGATTACCACAGTGTCGGGAGGTTAAAGGCAATCAAGTTTGGCTCCTGTTGGCTCCCAAACCTGCTTCGCGGTCTTTGGGGCGGCGTGTTGTGGTTAGTGCATTTCTTGGCGGAAAGGTGATGTAATTTTGGCGGCTTGGAAATGGACGGGGAAGGACAGATATGATAAAATGATGTCAAAATGATGTTTTTAGGAGGAACTGCCATGCGGAAGCATTTCAATCATTATCGTCCACTTGCGGCGGCAGTCGCGCTTTGCGCGGCCCTAATGGCAAGCGCGGCGGACTGGACCGACGCGACCAATGCCACCTACACCGCGCTCAAGTCCATCAACGGCGGCGGCAGCGGCACGACCGCTGGCGGTTTCATCATCACGGACATCACGCCGGCCGGAACGGAAATCGTCAAGTTTAAAGTCAAGACCCCGGCGGCCGTCTCCGTAAACGGTTGTGTTTACTGCGCACGCAGTTTCACATATAAGAGCAAGAAATGGACCGTAAGCGCTACCCAGTTCACCGGATTCCGTCTTTACGCCAACAATAGCCCCAATTTCCGCATCGACCGCATGGGGACGCAGACATCGCTGACCGGCGTGACATGCGCTCCCACCACTGAATACTCGGTGTCGGCCAACTACTCGACGGGAGCCGTTACGGTAGACAACGAGGAGCAGAGTCAAAACCTGGGCACGGGCAGCTACACCCCAGGCGGCAAACTTTCGATTTTCGCCAGCTACAGCAACATTGCAGCGCCGGCAAGCCCCACTGCATCCTCCTCGTGGGGTAACTATTTGCCGGACGACCTTTACTATCTCCAGCTGTGGAATGCGGACGGAGAGACGCTCGAGCACGATTTCAAGCCGGCCAGGCGCGATTCCGACGGCGTCATTGGCCTTTATGACACGGTGGCGCGGAAGTTCTGGCCTCCCACGTCCGGCTCTTTCACCGGCGTGGAACTGTCCTCCGTCGCCACAGCCACATGGACGGGTGCGGCGAACAACGGAGATTTCTCCGATTCCGGCAACTGGACGTGCTATGACGGCGACGGCAACGCGGTTGCCGACGTCATCCCCGAATACACCACCGACATCACGCTCGGCGCGGACGTGCCGGATACGGGATGGACGGCGTTCAACGCCTCGTATGCCGGCACAATCAACCTGAACGGACACCGTCTCGTCATCTGCGGCGGAAGTGGGCTTGCGTTCTCCGTCACCGATTCCTCGTCGGGGGCGCCGGGCGAACTGCGCTTCACGATTCCGGAGAACGAGACGTTTGAGAAGACCGCCGGTCTTAGGATTTCCGGCAACCTCTCGCTCGTCAAGGACGGACCTGGCACGTTCCTCTGGAGCCATGATGCAGGATCCGCCCTCTCCGCCACGATTCCGGTCCTCGTGACCAACGGCGTGTTCAAGATCGGCGCGACCACTGGTAATCTGTTCGGCGCGAGCGGCACGGTTACCGTCAAGGCACCGGGGCAGTTCGACATCAACACCGCGCAGCAGTACGGTCCGGTCAGGGCGCGCACGTTCTACATCGAAGGCGACGGACCGGACGGTTCCGGCGCCATCGTGAACAGCGCCGCAAACACACAGTGGGGCTACCAACTCAACAAGATCGTCTTGACGGGCGATGCGACGATTGGCGGCATGGGCTTCATCGACATCCGCGGCAGCGGCAACGGGGTCGATTGCGGCGGATACGAGCTTACGGTAAAGAACACGGGCAGACTGTGCGTAGAGGCGGATACGCATCTCAACAACGCAACCGATATCGTCGTCAACGGCGGAAATCTGCTGGTGTGCAACTCGTGCGAACTCGGGGCCGAGCGCATCGTCCTCGAAAACGACGGCACTTTCATGAGCTACATGAATTCCGGCACAAAGGAATACGACGTGCCCTTCGTCGTCCGCGAAGGCGCTGGCACGATCAGTTCTGGCAAGAACTGGTACAACATACACAGTCCCGTAACAGTTGAAAGCGGGTGTACGTTGAACCTCCCGACGGACGGCCCGTGGTACGGAGGCGCAATCACGAACGAGACTGGGGCCGCGATGAACATTGGCGGCGACTTCTTCGCGGTCGGCGGCATCTTCAGAAACGACGGTACGGTTGTCCACACGGCGCAGAAATTCTATTTCGGCAGCCGCGACGACGTGACGCACCCCTGTCGCGTGGAGAACAACGGCACAATCAGGACGACAGGCGGCGATTTCCAGTTAAAGGCCGAGAGCAGCATGACCGGCACGGGAACGCTGGAGCTTGCGGGCGGTTCGCCGCAGGTTCTCGGCGACCTCTCCGGCTTCACCGGCACGGTCGTCGTTTCGAACGGCGTCGCGATCACATTTACCGGCATGAATTGCGGCGGAACGGTGGCGGTGCTGGAAGGTTCGAAGCTTACGGTCGACGCGACGTCCCTTACGAGCGTGTCAAACCTGTCGCTCGAAGCCGGTTCCACGCTGGACATCGCCAACTACAGTGGAGCGACGCCTATCGCGGTCACGTCGGGCGCAACGCTCCCGGCGGAGGGCACGGTCAATCTCTCGATGAACGGCGGAGCATTTGGCGAGGGCCTCTACGCCATCTGCGAGATGAGCGGCGTGACGGCGGCGGACGGCGCGAAGTTCGCGCCTTCGAACGATACGCTCGCCGTGAGCTGGAGTGTTGACGGCGACACGCTCATGCTCTCGGTCGGTGACATCGACCCCAATACGTGGACGGGTCGCGCGGGCGACGGCAACCTCTCCAACCCCGCCAACTGGTACGGCGGCGTAGTTCCGACGAGTGGTACGGCAACAATCAACACCAGCGGAGATCTGATTGTCGGCGGCGTGTTCAGCCCCGATGTCATCGTGTTCCCGGCAACCTGCCAGAACGTCACCATTTCGGGCGAAAACGCCATCACCGGCATTTCGGCGATCACGAACCTCTCGACCTCCACCTGCACGTTCGAGGTGCCGGTCGCGTTTGCGGACGAGATATGCGTGAGCCAGGGCGCCTATTATTATTACAATAACTCAAACGACCAGCCTACGCTGAGCGACGGCGGCAAAGTCCGCTTTGCGGGTGGCGTGACGGGTACGGCCTTTGCGGACGGGACTTCGCGCAGGCTCGATGGTGCGTTTACGATTCCTGCCTCTGCGAACTGGACGGCGGCGGCGACTGCCGGCGGACTCTGGACGGTCACGGGCAACTCTTCGCTCACGATAACGGGATCCTCCGCCGCGCAGCCACTGGAAACGGATTTGTCGGCTTTTAACAACAACGGCGCATTTACGACGGCTGTCATCCGCACAACCGGACTCGTCTGCCTGAGGAACGAAGGAGAATTTGTCGTGACGGAGGAGCTGGAAATGACGCTTCCCGGTGCAGACCGCCATATCGCCCAACGCAAAAGCCAAGCCAAGTATAAATTCGAGAAGGTCACCTTGGGCGACAATGGCAAGGCCGGCGTCTTCTACTTCGCCAACAGGGGCTCCTGGTATACGGACAAGAACGTCTATGTCGGCGCGGGCGGGCTCTGCTTTGCGGAGGGTGCCCAGCCGAACACGGCGTACGCGTTTGGCCGACTGAATAAAGACAATATCTATATCTATCCGTGGCACAGCGACTACACGATCGGCGCGAAGGGCGGAACGACACGCGACGTAATAGTCATCGAGCCGACGTATTTCCACACGGACGACGAAAACGGCGTTCCGCGCACGGTTACGCTCAACGGCGTTGCCGATGTCCGCGCCGCGCTGACGGTGAAGGGACACGGTCGGTTCCAGGTGAATTCCGACGGCATGAATTCCGGCAGCGTCACGGTAACCGACACCGCGACGCTCGCGTTCGCGTCCGGCGCGGATCTCGGCGCGGGCGCAGTCACGGTCGGCGTGAATGCGACGATGGAACTTGCCTCGGGCGCGCACACGTTCGGCGGCGGCTTGACTCTCAATGACGGCGCGACGCTTGCGTTCAACTTCACTGAGCGCGCGGTCACCCCGCAGATTGCCGTTGCCGAGGATAAGACGCTGACGGCGAAGGGCGCGGTGAAGGTGAAGATCCCCGACGGCAGCTTGCGTCCGACAGGCGGCGAGAAAGTTCTTACGACCTGCGGCGGGTTTGCGGGCAAGACCGTGACGCTCGCCGCCGATGCGCCGGATTGGGTAAAGAGCCTTTCCGTCAATACCGACGGCAACCTCGTCCTTGACGTGAAGCCGATGGGAACGGTTGTCATCTTCAGGTGAGAGCCCATAACTTCAAGGCTAAACGGGAAAAAGAAGAGGGGAAGACCGTCATGACGGCAAAGGCATTGGGAGTCTTTGGCATCGCGGTTGCTCTCGCGGTGGGCACGGCGTTCGGCGCGATGCGCCCTACGCCCGAGTACCTCAAGAGCGCAGTGGTGTACCAGATTGTGCTGCGAAATTTCACTCGTGACGGCAATTTCCGCTCAGCGATGGAAATGCTTGAGCACGTTCGTTCCGTAGGGGTGGATGTTGTCTATCTCACTCCTTTTGTCGAGATGGACCGCGATATGGATGAGACGGGATGGAGTCCGCGTCAAAAGAAGAGCGGCTATCATACCCCGAAGAACCCCTATCGCATTTCGAACTATGACAAGATCGATTTGGAATATGGCACTGACGCCGACTTCAAGGCCTTCAACGACAAGGCGCACGCGCTCGGCATGAAAGTGTACATGGACCTCGTCTATCTCCACTGCGGGCCGAACAATGTTATAAAAGATATGTTCGATGACGCGTTTCAAAAGAATCCCGACGGTACTGTGCGTACGACCATTTGGCACTTCCCGCACCTTGATTTCGAGTCAAAGGGAGTACGTAAGTATTTGATAGATTCGATGCTTCATTGGATGCGCCTCGGGTGCGACGGCTTCCGCTGCGATGTCGGCGACAAAGTGCCGCTGGATTTCTGGGTTGAGGCGGTGAGTGTCTGTCAGAAGGTTAAGCCCGATCTTGTTATGATTAACGAAGGTGTCGATCCCGAGTATCTTGAAAAGGCGTTCGACGCCTGCTACGCCTGGCCGTGGAGCAGGTCGATACGGAATTTTCTGACGCCTCAGTTGCCGGAGCAGAAGAAGTCACAGAAGAAGACGCTTGATCAGAAGATGGTCGGGGTTCGCGAGTACGAGGCGAAGATTCCTTCGGAATCGTTGATGTTCTGCTATATGGACAATCACGATACGGCAACGGACGACTGGGAGAATCGGTTTGACAGAGTAAATCCCGTGGAGGCGGGTAATGCCGCGTTCGTGCTTACGTTCCTGCGCCGTGGGCTGCCGCTCGTGTTTAACGGCAATGAAATCGCCGATAACTCGCTTAATACCTTCTTTGCTCCGGTGGAGGATGTCGCCCGCGCCCGCAAGACTGTTGACTGGGCGCGCGCTCTTCAGCCGGCCGGGCAGAAGCGCCTCGCGCTTATTCGCGCACTCGCCGACTTGCGGCACCGCGACGCGCTATTCCAGGACGCGTCTATGGAGTGGATTACAGATGGCGAGGCAAGCGGCGTCGTCGCCTTTACGCGCCAGGCTGATGGGCGCCGCGCATTCGTGGCGGCGAATCTCGCAAAAACGACTGTTGAATTCGTCCCGTCCAAAGTGTCGCTTGATAAGAAGCGCAAGCCAATCTTGTCTGACGGTTTTTTATTTAACGGAGATGCCGTTAAACTCGGCCCGTACGGGTATGTTGTTGTCGAGATGTGAGAAATAAGTAAAGAGAAAACGGCGTGAAATAATGTTACGAAAATTATTAGCGGTATTTTTTGCAGTCGCTGTTGCTGCGACGGCAAATTCTTCGGTTCAGCTTCAGCGTGGAAAGCCCGACGGCTACAAAACTGTAGCTCACGCGCAGTGGCTAGGCTCTTCCGGCAAGCTCGAAGAAGGACGCGCTTTCATTGCGGAGCTTAGGGCGCGGCCTCTCGAGGGGCGCACTGTCGAAGAGATTCAGGCCGTCGACATGGCTGAATTTGCATTGCTTCGCAGCAACATTAAAACAGAGAAGAAGCGTTGCATCGAGTGCCTAAAGTCAGTTTACGATACAAATTGCACGAGCTTTTGGGGCTGGGCTGCGTACACGTTTCTGAAGGATTTAGGCGAGGAGATCGCCGAGCCTCCGAAAGATCCCCTGCGCGGACTCGGCGAGTTGGGCGACGGCGTCGTCAACCTGGAGCCGAAAAGGTTGGGGAACGGGGAACGGGCTGGTGCGTGCCGCGTGCCGTCTGTCGCGTGTCCCGCTAAATTCGCGCTCTCCGACCTGAAGCCCGGCTCGCCAGTCCGTCGCGCGATCCTGAGGAAGCGCCTTGTCGAGACATGCACCGAGGCGAAGATAAACGAGATACTTGCCGCGAAGGGCGGACGCGAACTGTTCGCACGGCTGTGGGACGACGACGCCGTGCTGGAGGACTTTCTCCTTTCTGGCCCTGTGTTCGACGCGCCGGCCGCGCTCGAGACGCTGATGACGCTTTTCCTCAACGACGAGAAGGAGAAATGGTCCAAGACCGAAATGGGCCGCAGGGCCACGGTGGCGGTCGCGATAAACGCGGGGGCGGGCAACGACATGACGGCTACGGTGCGGCACTGGGCGGCCTTCCGTAGGATCGGCATGCTGAATCGGTTCGTGAAAAGCGCTAAAGACCGCGACTGCCGCCAGTGGCGCTTCATCGTCCGGTATCCGGTGGATCCTGCCGACACGCTCTATCTCAACTCGACGCGCCGCTTTCCGGCGCGCCTGAAGCGGAACGTCGGGCTCGGTGCCGTGCCGTACCGGAAGAAGAACTGCTTTGGCGTCAGCAAGTGGGCGAAGAATGACGAATATCTGCGCCCGTGGCTCGCCTCCGGCTGGCCGCGCCAGTACCTTCGCACGCGCGTCGGGGGCGTCTGCACGGAGCAGGCTATGTGGGCGGCGCGGTGCGCGAATGCGCACGGGATCATGTCGGAGCGTGCCGGCCAGCCCGGGCATTGCGCTTGGCTTATAAACGAATCGGGCAGCAATTGGTCTATAATCAACGGGATACGCCCATATACATTGGGCGTGTTCAGGCTGTGGGGGTATGGGTTCCAGTACGTCCAGTCCACGGAGCGCGCGTTTGCGGACAGGACGGCGCATGACGAATCGGAGCTCCTGCTGTTCGCGGGAAGGGTTCGCGAGGCGGCGATGCGCTGCCCCTACAACTATACGGCATGGCGCGCGTACACCGATTCTCTTAAAGAAAAGGGGGCCGATATCGCCGAGTGGCGCACGTATCTCGGTGAACTTCTCGCGACCCAGCCGGACGGACGGCTGGTTTCGTGGGATTTCGCGTGGGTGGCGATCGAGGCGATGGCTGCGAAGGGGATGGACAAAAAGTCGCTTGCGAAGGAGACGGCGCGCGTTTTTAAGTATCTTCCCCAGCCGAAGGCGTGGATTGCCGAGGAGATGAATTACCGGCGTGATGCGCTTGGGCGTTTTCTCAAGCGCTTTCGGGCGGACGATGAGTTGGTGATGAAGATTCTCTCCGTGGCGCTCGATGCGAATAGAGACGGCTCCAACTATCTGGCGCAGATATTCGCCTACGCGCTCGGGCGTTGGTCGAAGGACAAGGAGAAATTCGGTAGATTTCTCGCAATCGCTTCGAATTATGCCGGAAGCGGCGGAGAGACGGCTAAGGGTGATTTTAACTGGCGTATGATTTCTGCCATCAAGGGCTTCCGCGAGGATCGTGCGCTGTTCAGAATGATAGCGGCATTCAGGAACGAAAGCGAGCCGCCGACGGGGGCGGCAAAGGTGCCTGAGAAGGACTTTGGGGCGCCGCTTGTCTCCGGCGACGCGCTCGTGAGGATTTCCTCGAGCGGGAAGGGCGACACGCCCGAGGACTATGCGCGAGTCTCGGACGCGACGCCCTACGACCCGAAGCGCAAAGGGCTTTTTGCGACGAAGCCCGAGGATGCGCCGTGGGCCGTCGTCGAGCTTGCCGGCGATGTTGATGTGACGGGCGTTACGGTCGTGGGAGAGGCGAAGGATCTTGTCCTCTGGCTCTCGGAAGACGGCGAGGAATGGCGCAAGGTCGGGGATGCGGCAACCGTGGCTGGCGATTTGAGGGTGGATTTGCGCAAGGATTCCCCGACGGCGCAGTTCGTCAAGGTCGGCTTTGAGCCGGGCGGCTCCAAGAGGTCGCTGTCGCTCAGCAAGATACTTGTGTACGGAAACAAGCAGTATTGACAATCAGAACCCATTATGAAAACGAAAATCCTAAAGTTGCTGGCATTGTCCATTGTCCCCGCGTTGTCCCAGTGCGCTGCGTACGCCGCATTCGCCAATGCGGACTATGGCCCAGACGACTTCAAGGCGAAGCTCGCCGGCGTGGGCGTGATGTCCGCCGATGACGGCGCCGAGGAGCCAAAACCGCTCCCGCCCGCGACGCGCATCATTGTTCCGCCGGGAAATCTCGCAGTGTTCTTTCTTGCGTACGATTTCCCCGAAGACGTCAAGTCCAGGCTTTACCTCCACCCGAACTTCAGGGAGTCCATCTTGGACGAGGACCCGTTCGGCACCTGCGGGTCTGGACTTGTTTCCGGCAAGGGGACCATATCCAGGGTCGTAATCCTCGGCGCAGGCGGCGGCGAACCATACGATGCGCCGCTTCTTGTGAAGTCCGTGAGGATCACCGGCGAGATCGAAGCGGCCGAAGACGCGCCGCGGAACAAGTCGTTCTTCATCTGCGACGCGCCGGTTGACGTGCTTTTCGCGAATAGCGAAGAAGACGGTAAAAAGGCGAATGTGCTCGAACCCTCGCCGTCGCCCAAGCCGGATCCCACGCTGGGAGTCGTCGACCCGGCGGAGGCGGCCAAGGCCAAGTCGTCCACGCCCCGCGGCTTCACGGACAACCTGGACGAGGCCATTGCGAAGGCGAAGGCCGAGGGCAAGCTTGTGTACGCCTGCTTCTCCGGAAGCGACTGGTGCTACTGGTGCAAGAAGCTTGAGAGCGAAGTGCTCTCGAAAGAGGAGTTCATATCCGGCGTCAAGGACGACTTCGTGCTCGTGTTCATAGACACCCCCGGCAACAAGGACGTCCTCTCCGCACATGCGAAGGCGGCGAACAAGGAGCTCGTCAAGAAGTACAAGGTGAGCGGATTCCCGACGGCGCTCATACTCGACGGCGACGGCAAGAAGGTGGGAGAGACGGGCTACAGGAAAGGTGGCGCGGCGGAATACGTCAAGCATCTGATGGAGTTCCGCGCCGTCGGCGGCAAGGCGTTCGCGGCGACGCCCTGTGCCGTCGAGGAGCTCGAAAAGGATTGGCGCATACAGAGGTAGCAACTGTAAGAGGAGTTGTATGCTACGCGTATTGGCAGAAACAAACATTCACAGGAGCAAAGTCAAATGAAAAAGTTAATATCTGTAGCCGCGGCGTTGACGGCCGCTTTCGCAGGATGCATGGGACCGAATGCCGGGACCGCTTCCGACGCGGAGAAGCCGCTTAGGGTCGCCGTGTTCGTCGGCGGGGGTGCGCGCAACATCGGCGCATTCCGCTGGCTTGAGCTTACTGCGCGGGCGAAGAACGTCGTCGCA